>CAJWZE010000008.1 GCA_913049845.1 uncultured Cryomorphaceae bacterium | reverse complement strand
AAAAGCAGAAGAAAAAGTAGAAGCACCAGCAGTTGAAGAAACTGTAACTGAAGAGGTACAACAAGAGACCCCAGCTCAGGAGGCTCCAAAAGCAGAAGAAAAAGTAGAAGCACCAGCAGTTGAAGAAACTGTAACTGAAGAGCCAGCATTTAGTTGGGACGATGTTGAAGGTGGAGAAACTGCAGTGAACGAAGAACGTGAGGCTTTAGCGGCATTGTACGAAGAAACATTAGGTTCTTCTGTGGAGCATCAAGTAGTAGAAGGTAAAGTAACTTCTAAAACTGATCGCGAAGTAATCATAGACATCAACTCTAAGAGTGAAGGTGTTGTTAGTTTGAGCGAATTCCGTTACAACCCAGAATTGGCAATAGGAGATACTGTTGAAGTATTGGTTGACCGTCAAGAAGACAAATACGGACAGTTGGTTCTTTCTCACAGAAAAGCACGTTCTATCAAGGCTTGGGATCGCGTTAACGAAGCACACGAGAACGATGAAATCGTCAAGGGTTATGTTAAGGCTCGTACTAAGGGTGGTATGATCGTAGATGTATTCGGTCTAGAGGCGTTCTTGCCAGGTTCACAGATTGACGTTAAGCCAATACGCGATTATGATCAGTACGTCGATAAGACAATGGAGTTCAAAGTGGTTAAGATAAATCACGAATTCAAAAACGTAGTCGTTTCTCACAAGGCTCTTATTGAAGCGGATCTTGAAGAACAGAAAAAAGAAATAATCTCGAAACTCGAGAAAGGTCAAGTATTGGAGGGTGTGGTCAAGAACATCACTTCCTACGGGGTATTCATCGACCTTGGTGGCGTAGATGGACTAGTTCACATTACTGATTTGAGCTGGAGCCGTATCAACCACCCTTCTGAGGTAGTAGATTTGGATCAAAAAATCAATGTTGTAATTCTAGACTTCGATGAAGGTAAGACCAGAATTCAATTAGGTCTTAAGCAACTTGAGAAGCACCCATGGGATGCTCTTGACGAGAACTTAAGCATTGGCGATAAGATTACTGGTAAAGTAGTAGTTCTTGCTGATTACGGTGCATTTGTTGAGGTATTGCCAGGTGTTGAAGGTTTGATTCACGTCAGTGAAATGAGTTGGTCGGCTCACTTGCGCAGCGCTGGTGATTTCATGAAAGTTGGTGATGCAGTAGAAGCGGAGGTATTGACTCTAGATCGCGAAGAGCGAAAGATGAGCCTTGGTATCAAGCAATTGACTACTGACCCTTGGACGGACATCACTACTAAATACCCGCAAGGATCACAGCACGCTGGTACCGTTCGTAACTTCACGAATTTCGGTATCTTCTTAGAGCTTGAAGAAGGAATTGATGGTTTGATTCATATTTCTGATCTAAGCTGGACGAAGAAAGTGAAGCACCCGTCTGAATTCACTTCAATCGGCGCTAAACTAGAAGTTGTTGTTATGGACATCGACGCTGAAAACCGTCGTTTGAGCTTGGGTCACAAGCAAGTAACTGATAACCCATGGAATACTTACGCGGTGACCTTCAAAGTAGGTAACAAAGTTACTGGTACTATGATCAACTCAGGCGACAAGGGTGGTGACGTAAGCTTTGCTGAGCACGAAGGTGTAGAGGCTTACTGTCCAGCGCGTCATATTACTAAGGAAAATGGTGCTAAATTAGAAAAAGGCGAAACTGCAGAGTTTGTGGTGATCGAATTTAACAAAGACAACCGTCGTATTGTAGTGTCTCACGTTGGTACTTATAAGGAGGTTGAGTTGAAGAAGAACACAGTTCGTGGTGGAAAAAAAGGCGGAAACGTTGCTGTACCTAACCAAAACGTTGAGCGCTCGACTATGGGTGATATAGACGCATTGGCAGCTCTCAAAGAGCAAATGGACAAAGGCGATAAATAATCCGATTTTTTCGAGATATCTTATCAAACCCTTCTGGCCGTAGGTCCGAGGGGTTTTTTTATTGGATAAAATCCTAACTTAGGGATCTATGCGAATTGGAGAAATTATTGAAGAATTAGAGTTGTGGGCGCCGCCAGCACTTCAAGAATCATACGATAATAGCGGATTAATAGTTGGTACCAAAGAGTGGGAAAGCCGTGGTGTTTTAGTCGCCTTGGATTGTCTGGAATCTGTGCTTGACGAGGCTATTGCCAAGAATATCAATCTAGTCGTTGCACACCACCCCATAGTTTTTGGTGGTTTAAAGCGCTTTAATGGTGTAAGCTACATTGAGCGTGTAGTGATGAAGGCTATCAAGCACGATGTGGCTATTTACGCCATTCATACAAATCTTGATAATGTACTCTGGGGAGTAAATGCCAAGATTATGGAGCTTTTAGGCATCCGGAATCATTCCATCTTGAGTCCAATGAAGGGCTCCTTAAAGAAATTTCAGGTCTATGTTCCATTAGACAGTGTGGAAGTTGTCGAGGAGGCTGTATTTGCCGCTGGAGGTGGTAAGATAAGTGATTATGAGGAATGCAGCTTCAAAACTGAAGGTATAGGTTCTTTCAAAGGAACTGATGGCGCGCAACCGTTTATAGGTGCCGTAGGAGAGCGAGCCTGTATCCATGAGGTAAAATTGGAGTTTATTGTCTCTGCTTTTGCTGCGAAAGCTATTGAAAATGCTGCACGCAACGCCCATCCCTATGAAGAGATGGCATATGAATGGTTCGCGGTAGAAAACGCAAGCACTCAATATGGTGCGGGAGCAGTGGGTGAATTGGACCAAGAAATGAAATTTGACGCTTTTTTAGCCTTGGTCAAAAAAGCATTCGGCACTACGCTTAAGTATACCCCTGCAGTCAAGGAAACCGTTAAGCGCGTTGCGGTATGCGGTGGTTCTGGCAGTTTTTTGTTAGGAGCAGCAAAGGGGAGTGGATCAGATGTTTTTATCACGGCGGATTACAAATACCATCAATTTTTTGACGCGGATGGCGGCATATCTATTTTTGATGTTGGACATTTTGAGAGCGAGCAGTTTACAATCGACCTTATAGCGGATAGACTCTCAGAAAAATTCCCTAGATTTGCCGTTCTCAAAACAGAGGTCAACACAAACCCTATTCAGTACTATTAGTATGGCTAAGAAGGCAAAAGAGCTGAGCGTAGAAGATAAATTAAGAGCGCTTTACGATCTGCAAATCATTGATCGTCGTATAGACGAAATCCGTGCAATGCGTGGAGAGCTTCCATTGGAAGTTGAAGATCTTGAAAACGAAGTAGCCGGTATGGAGACTCGTATGGAAAAGGTGAACAGTGAGATCGCAGATCTAGAAGTAGATATTAAGGAAAAACAACTTTTGATTAAGGAAAGCCAGGAGAAAATGGCGAAGTATACGAAAGATCAAGAGCAGGTAAGAAACAACAGAGAGTTCGAAGCAATTACTAAAGAAATTGAATACCAAGAGTTGGAAATTCAATTGGCCGAAAAGCGTATTCGTGAGTTCTCAGCACGTATCGAAGCGAAGAAAGAAGCGAACGAGGCAAGCGTAGAGAAGTTGAACGATCGTAAAACTCACTTGACGCACAAAATAAGTGAGTTAGATAGCATTATGGCTGAAACGCAAAAGGAAGAAGAAATGCTTCTTGCTAAGAGCGAAGAGTATAAAGGATTGATCGAATCACGTTTGGTTGATGCGTACAATCGTATCCGTTCGGCTACAAAGAACAAGCTCGCTGTAGTTTCAGTCGAGCGTGGGGCCTCAGCCGGTTCTTTCTTTGTAATTCCTCCGCAACGTCAAATGGAACTTGCACAGCGCAAGAAAATTATGATTGATGAGCACAGTGGCCGTATCCTCGTTGATCCAGTATTAGCTCAAGAAGAAGAGGAGAAGATGGATGCAATGATTGTTGGTTGGTTGAAATAAACTCCAGTAATTATTGCCGCGCAGCGCAAAATATATTTAGACTCAAAGAGGCCCGCTTACAGAGCGGGCTTTTTGTTTTCTCATATTAGTTCTTGCTTACCTATTTAGTACATACATACAACATCTCTCTCTTTGGCAAAGCGTATTTCTCGAAGTAGCCTTGTGGCAATTCCTTCTCAGCATTAAATGTGGTAACAGCAAAGCCGCATTCCTTTAAGCGCTCAGGATAATCTTGACCGTAGAGTCGAACATGGTCGTATTGGCGGAAGCGACGCTCACGCTCCGCAGGATCTTTGATCGATGGATCTTCATCCGTAACTTCATAATCTGGATTTAACGGTACTTGCATGATGGCTAGTCCCCCCGGTTTAAGGATGCGACGAAGTTCGCTGATAGCTTCCTTATCGTCATCTACGTGTTCGAGAACGTGGTTACAAAAGATAGTATCGTATGTATTGTCCTCGATAGGAATATTTTGAACATCAAAGCGCATATCTGCTAATGGCGAGAAGAGATCTGCCGTAGTGTAGTCCAGGTGATTCATTTTACGGAATCGACTGTAGAAGCATTGTTCTGGTGCTATGTGCAAGAGTTTTTGCGGCTTGGTGAGGAAATCTGTATAGTCCTTCAAATAAAGCCAAAGAAGTCTATGTCTTTCTAAGCTATTCGTTCCTGGACAAAGCGCATTTGTACGCTGATTCTCACCATAGCCGTACGGAAAAAATCGTGAATACCCCCTACCGTCGATAGGGTCGATAAAATTTGAGCCTCTAAAAAACACAGGGCTGAGCCATTGAACTATGTAGCTCAATCTAATGAGCAGAGGGCGTGGCACCTTTGCAAGTACCCATTTCATCATGATTGAGATCATATCTTTTCGTATTCTTCCGGCTCAATACCCAGCGCGTCATAAATGTACTGGAAAGTACTTAGGATTTCGGGCTTACCATCAATCACGGCCACATCGTGCTCAAAGTGTGCACTGTTTTTACCGTCAGCAGTAAGAATGGTCCAGCCGTCTTTAAGCTGCTTGATTCTATGGGTGCCGAGGTTGGTCATTGGCTCAATAGCGATGACTAAGCCTTCTTGAATTTTCTTACCTCGACCACGGCGTCCGTAATTCGGTACTTGTGGTTCTTCATGCATTTTTCTACCAAGACCATGTCCTACGAGCTCTTTAACGATACCGTAGCCACGGGCCTCTGTAAATTCTTGTATGGCAGCGCCAATATCACCTATTCTATTGCCGGTAAACACTTCACGTATACCTACGTAAAGACTTTCCTTGGTATGGGCAAGGAGACGTTGGGTATTGGCGTCAACCTGACCTACAGCAAAGGTGTATGCATGATCACCATAAAACTCATTCATGTAAACACCACAGTCGACACTAAGGATATCACCTTCTTTAAGCGCTTCCTTTCCAGGAATACCGTGAACTACTTGTGCGTTAGGAGACATACAGAGGCTATTTGGAAAGCCGTACATTCCCAAAAAACCTGGCTCACCACCATTGTCGCGAATGAATTCTTCGGCCATCTTGTCCAGCTCCAGAGGAATGGCGCCAGGAACAATTTTAGGCGCAAGCATTCCCAAGGTCTTACTGACCAACTGTGCGCTTTCACGCATCAGTTCAATTTCTTCTCTAGTCTTGTATTTGATCATTATTTGGCGACCAATAAATTATCTCCTGTCATTTGAGCAGGCTGATTTATACCCATTAAAGCTAAAAGGGTAGGTGCAATATCTCCTAATTTGCCTTCTTTTAAATTATACTCTTGTGATGAAGAACCAACAAGCCAACATGGTACAACAGCAGTAGTGTGTGCAGTGTTCGGTGAGCCGTCTTCATTTACCATGCAATCTGCGTTTCCATGATCGGCTAGAATGATGAATTGGTAGTTCGATTCAAGTCCAGCCCCTACGACTGCTTCTAAACAAGAGTCTACAGTTTCACATGCTTTGATTGCTGCTTCCATCACTCCCGTATGGCCAACCATATCTGGATTGGCGAAATTCAAACAAACGAAGTCTGTTTTGCCTTCTTTTAATTTTGCCACAATTACATCGCGAATATCTCTGGCACTCATCTCTGGCTGAAGATCGTAGGTAGCGACGTTAGGTGAAGGGCACAGTAGGCGTTCTTCACCCTTATAGGGTTCCTCGCGGCCACCAGAAAAGAAGAAAGTGACGTGCGGATACTTCTCTGTCTCCGCTATTCTTATTTGTGTACGACCAGCACTCTCCAGCACTTCGCCAATGGTATTGACTAAGTTGTTTTTGCGGAACACTACTTCAATATTCTTGAAGGTATCGTCATAGCTCGTCATAGTCACAAAGTGAAGATTCAACGCGGTCATATTATAATCTGTAAAATCATTCTGAGTTAAGACCTCAGTGATTTCGCGACCACGATCTGTTCTGAAGTTGAACATGATCACTACATCATTCTCTTCGATAGTTGCGATAGCAGTACCAGCATCGTTGATAATTACAACCGGCTCTAAGAACTCGTCTGTAACCCCTGCTTTATAGCTTTCTTTGATAGCAGTTACTGCGTCGGTGGCTTTTGTACCTTGTCCATTTACCATCAAATGGTAGCCTTTCGCAATACGTTCCCAGCGCTTATCGCGGTCCATGCTGAAGTAGCGGCCAATCAAAGAAGCAACGCGGCCTGTAGTCGAGGACATGTGGTTTTCCAGATCGGCTACATATTCAGCGCCACCTTGAGGATCAGTATCGCGACCGTCCGTGAAGACATGAACAAACACGTTCTCAAATGCTTCAGCGTACAGCCAACTGCACAAGGCTTTAGCATGATTGATGTGGGCATGTACACCGCCGTCTGAAAGAAGCCCAGCGATATGAATCTTACTATTGTTTGCTTTGGCATGTGATAAAGCGGCAAGAAGGGTAGGGTCACTTGCGAAGTCACCATTCTCTGCGGCAAGGTTGATTTTCACTAAATCTTGATAAACTACTCGGCCAGCACCGAGGTTCATGTGCCCTACTTCAGAGTTTCCCATCTGACCGGCAGGTAGACCTACATCAAGACCAGAAGTTTTCACCCAGGTCTGCGGGTAGTTCTTGTAAAGCGAGTCGACATATGGAGTATTGGCTTTATCGATGGCACTAACATCAGGGTTATCGGCTCTTCCCCAACCGTCGAGTACAATTAATGCTGTCTTTTTCATAGTGTTCGTTGATGCCACAAATTTAGGCATTATTGGAGCAAAAAAAGACCCGCTCAAGGTGGGTCTTTTCATTATGGTTATAATCGAGGAACTTCAAAATATCAAGGAGTATCAATCTTTGATTCAAGTAATTTTATTGTTTTACGATAGGTTGGCAATATTTAATGAAGATTATTAATTAGAGGTTAATTTCAGCAGATTCCCTCGCATTTTTCCCTTGCTCAAAAATTCGTGCAGTGTGTTCTCCTTTCAATGTGTAGGTATCGTTTTCCACAAGTATCCATGAGCCTTCTCGCAAACCTATAACGGGTACGTTATTGAATTTGTGGTATTCGCCGATTCTCGTTTCCCTAGTCTCGCCCATATGTTTCGAACCGGCAATGGGGTCGAGGTAGTGGGGATTTATATTGAAGGGAACCCAGCCGAATGCCTTGAAGGACGGCGGATAGACAATGGGCATATCGTTACTGGTCGAGATGCTTTGTCCGGTCATATTGCTGCCTGCAGAGGTGCCCATATATGGTATACCGCTGCGTACCGCTGCGTCTATGGCATCAAAGTAGTTGCTTTCTCGAAGGTCGTTGGCCAATACAAAGGTGTTACCCCCTCCGGTGAAAAATCCATCCGCCCATTGGCAACCGACTTCAGGAGATGAAAATTCATGCGCCCCTTTGACCCTGAACCCCCAGCTTTCAAGCACTTCTTTTGCTTTATCTGTGTATTGGTCGTGTGTGATTCCGCTTGGCCTAGCGAAGGGTATGAACAGGATGTTCCCTGCCTGCGGGAAGAAATCTTTACACTCTTCTTCGAGGTAGCTTAAATATGGCTTTCCGTAAACGGTGCTCGTACTAACAATAAGTAGCTTCATAAATTATTTTGTTTCATTGTGAAGGTAAGTCCAGACCGATTTGTTTTGTCCATTCATCTCGGTCCATATCGGACGAACGATACCGTTTTGAGCACTGATGTGGTTGTAATCGCCCATAAATACATCACTCGCTGGGAAGAAAATATCATTATTTATTTGCCATTCTATCCAGCTTTGGCCGCCATCTATGCTTTTACTGAGGTAGGTGTTTGTTTCATTGTCTTTTTCTGTATTTCTACGGTCATAGTAAACGGCATAGAGGTGTCCAGAAGAAGGGTCCACCGTGACCCAAGGAAGGAACTGATCTGCAGAACCGCCATCGGGACTTACTCGGGCAGGACGGCTCCATGTATCGCCAGCATCATCCGAAGAGCTTATCCAAATTTCGCCGCCGTTCAGTTCGTCTTTATCCCCCCAGCACACGTATACTCTACCATAATATTCGCTACTTCTACAATGGTCAACCACAGTTACAGGCATACCGTTGGCGCGCTTGAATCCTGGATAGCTTTGTGTCCAGCCGTCTTTTTGGTCGGCCACATACATCTCCTCCCAGTTCTTGCCGTCTAAACTTCTATTGAAGTAGATGCCGCCGTCTAATGCCCAGCCAACATAGCGGGCGTTTTTGACACCGTAGGCAGGAACTGCACCTTCTGAGGTGCAGTCGTCGTCGATACAGTCGCCCTGTTGTTCTGTGATAATAACAGGCTCTGACCAACTCTGACCTCCGTCGCTACTCTCGCTAAAGAGAATGGTGCTCTTACAATTCTCATCTGGGGCGCCGTAGGTGTCGAATTGGGTCCAGCTCAAAGCAATGGTGCCCTTAGATGGATGGATTGAGGCCCATTCTTTGTCATGCTTTTTACCGTTCACGGCAGTGAAAGAGCCTTTGTTAAAGGTGCCTTGTGGTCCGTCTTTAGTTTGACAAACGATCCGATCTAAAATTTTGTCGCTGCTCCAGTTGGTCCCCTCGGGGTCGCTAAGGTGGAAGTAATAGATCCGGCCGTTTTGATCCGTAATCACGCAAGGATCACCCCACACGCCATAAGGACTAGAAATCTTTTCTTGGGTCCAGGTGAGTCCTCCATCGGCACTTTGATAGAAGTTGTCCAAAATGCTGGCAGCATAAACGTTCATTGGGTTGGTAGGGTCTACGCTGATACTTGGTTCACAAATGCCGCTGAGAAAAGAAGGCCCCTCATGAATTTTTACCGCCTGAGCGAATGTATTAAAGCTGCTCAACAAGGCTCCGAGAAACAGGGTTATAAGGGAAAATTGGCTTAATTTTATCGTGATGAAAAAGTCAGTGCTTCTAATCATATTGGTATGCTTTGGCCTCAGTGGGTTCTCTACGAAGGTAAAGCATGAGTTCTATGTAAGCGTAACCGATATTTACGTTGATGCAGAAAAACAGCAGATTAACGGTGTTGTAAAGTGTTTCCCAGACGATTGGGAGCGTGCGATGAATGCGTTGCTTTCAAATAAGGTGCAGCGCTATATACAATTGGACTCGACTGCGCAGGACAGTTTACATGCTGTGTATTTGCAGAAGCATCTAAACGTTAAAGTAAGAAATCAGGAGTTGAAATTTGGCTACTCGGGTACGGTAAGAGGTTTTGATGAGATGTATTTATTGTTTGAGGGACCGATGGAATTGGCACCGGAAGAGTATGCAGTCGAGTGGACGGTCAACCAGACCTTGTTGGCAGATATTTATCCTACCCAAGAGAATATTGTAATCTTACATTACGACGGTCAGAAGTATACGAGCAGTTGCCGTGAAGGCAATGAGTATGAATTCTACTATTCATTCTAGATGTTTTACATAGAGCTGGGCCTCAGGCATATCCTTGATATGGAAGGGTACGATCACATGTTGTTTTTGATCGCCCTTACATTGCCATTAACCTTTCGTGATTATAAGCAAACCCTCTGGTGGGTGACTGCATTTACTGTTGGGCATAGTTTAACGCTTGCTTTGACTGCAACAGCATTGATTTCCGTGAATAGTACATTGTTGGAGCTGGGTATTGCAGTATCCATTTTCTTAACGGGCACTTTTCATTTGGCCCGAAATTTTACGGTATCCAATTCCGGCCGCTACCTCTCGCTCATCTTCGGCGCAGTACACGGTATGGGCTTTGGCTCTTATTATTCCTTCATTGCACAAGACGATATTTTTTGGTGGGCGTGGTTGCCATTTAACGTCGGAATTGAACTAGGACAAACTCTCCTTGTTGTGGTATTGCTTTTTGTATATTCGATCTTCCAAAAAATAGGAGTGTCTAATAGGACTGTCCGAGTCCTTGTAACAGGCGTCGTGATCACCTTAAGTGCACAGATGATTTTGGAACGAATTCCTAATGAACTCTTTTAATTCAAGTATATGAGAAATAGATTGTTATGGCTAGCCTTAGGCGCCGCTTTTACATTGACTGCACAGAACGTCAATACATCTAAATTCCGTCAATTAGGTCAAGAGTTGCCCACACCGAACGTATACCGAACGGCTTCAGGTGCACCTGGTCATGAATACTACCAGCAGCAAGCTGATTATAACATAAGCATTACTCTCGATGATGAAACGCAGCGCATCTACGGTAAGGAGACCATCACTTACACGAACAATAGCCCGGACGAACTGAGCTATTTATGGGTTCAATTGGACCAAAACGTGCGTGCGAAAAATAGTTCTACGCAGCAAATCAAGCGTGGAGGAATCTTTTCTGAACGCGGCAATAGAGCGCAGACTGCATTCAACCAATTGAAGAACAATCAATTCTATGATTTTGATGGAGGCTTCAAGATTGACTATGTACAAACCACTTCCGGCAAGAACTTGCGCTACACCGTGAACAACACTATGATGCGTATTGACCTGCCAACGCCATTGCGCAAAGGGCAGAAGTTCGCTTTCAACATCAAATGGTGGTTTAACATCAACGACCGTATGGACATAGGTGGCCGTTCAGGATATGAGTACTTTAAAGAAGACGATAATTACCTCTACACCATCGCACAGTTCTTCCCAAGAATGGCGGTGTACAATGATGTAGAAGGATGGCAGAACAAGCAGTTCTTAGGTTCGGGTGAGTTTACACTCCCGTTCGGGGACTATAAGGTGAGCATTACCGTTCCGTCGAACCATGTGGTAGCCTCTACGGGTAAGCTAATCAACGAGAGCAAGGTATTGTCGTCGAAGCAGCGTGCACGTCTGGCGAAGGCTCGCAAGAGCTATGACGATCCAGTAATAATTGTGACGCAAGAAGAGGCAGAGCAAGCTGAAAAAGACAAGAGCAAGAAGACCAAGACCTGGTTATTCGAAGCAGAGAATGTTCGTGATTTCGCCTTTGCAACTTCACGTAAATTCATTTGGGATGCACAAGCAGTAGATATTAACGGTAAGACTACTATGGCGATGAGCTACTACCCGAAAGAAGGGAACCCATTGTGGGAGCAGTACTCAACACGCGTTGTTGCGCATACTTTGAAGGTGTACAGCAAATTCACAATAGATTACCCGTACCACAAGGCCATTTCTGTTCATACGAAGTGGATTGGTATGGAGTACCCACAAATTTGTTTCAACGGCGGTCGTCCTGAACTAGACGGTACGTACAGTGAGAGCACGAAATACGGAATGATTGGTGTGATTATTCACGAAGTAGGTCACAACTTCTTCCCAATGATTATCAACTCGGACGAACGCCAGTGGACCTGGATGGATGAGGGTCTGAACACTTTTGTCCAGTACTTGACAGAGCAAGAGTGGGATCATGAGTACCCTTCTCGTCGCGGTCCTGCGCATAAAATTGTGCCTTATATGAGTGGTCCAAAAGAAGATATGGTGCCTATTATGACCAACTCTGAGAGTATTTTGCAGTTTGGTAACAATGCCTACGGTAAGCCCGCGACAGCCTTGAACATTCTTCGCGAGACAGTTATGGGCCGCGAGTTGTTCGATTATGCATTCAAAGAGTACAGCCGTCGTTGGGCATTCAAGCACCCATCGCCTGCGGATTTCTTTCGCTCGATGGAAGATGCTTCAGGGGTAGATTTGGATTGGTTCTGGAGAGGTTGGTTCTACACCACAGACCACGTTGATATCGCAATAACTAGCGTGCAGTGGTACCAGATAAATTCGAAAAATCCAGATATTGAAAACCCAATTCTTGAGGAGAAAGCACGAAAGGCAGATGCTCATATCGGTAAAGCGCGTAATTCAGTCATTCGGACAGCAGTGGATGAAAATGAGGCAGCTCGTGATTTTTACAATCGCTATAACCGTTTTAAGGTTAAAGAATTTGATCGTCAAGAATACCAGCGCTACCGCGATGGCTTGAGCGAGAAGGAGGCAGCAATGCTTGATGCAGGCTATCACTTCTACGGTGTTTCTTTTGAGAACCAAGGAGGCCTTGTAATGCCTTTAGTATTGCGCTTCACTTTGGAAGACGGCACGGAAGAATTAAGAAGAATTCCTGCTGAGGTCTGGTTGAAGAATGAAGGGAGCTTCACGAAGTGGTTCAATTTTCCACAGCCTGTGGTTCAGATTACATTAGATCCATTCTTGGAAATGGCCGATACTGATCGCAGCGATAATCACTGGCCAGCAATTGCAGAGCCTAGCAAGTTTGACGTGTACTCGCGCAGTGCAACGAGCAGATGGCAACGTAACGGTCTCAGTAACCCTATGCGCGAAGCTAGAGCTACCGGCAACGAGTAAGTAGCCAATACGAAATGGAGAGACACTCCAAAGGCAGCTTTTTTATAGTTCAAAAATTTTAGGCAGACTTAGTCCATTACCATATCGAGGTACTGGCTGAGTTTCTCTTTCAGATGCTTGCGCTCCACGATAAAATCTAGGAAGCCGTGCTCGAGTAAGAACTCTGAACGCTGGAATCCCTCAGGTAGGTCTTTACCGATGGTTTCTTTAACCACACGTGGCCCTGCGAATGCAATCAGTGCATTCGGCTCTGCAATGTTGATATCACCTAGCATTGCGTAAGATGCAGTAACACCACCAGTCGTTGGGTCAGTGAGGAAAGAGATATACGGAATCTTCTTTTCATCCATCAGGGCGATTTTCGCCGAGGTTTTTGCCATCTGCATCAATGAGAAGGCTGCCTCCATCATACGCGCTCCACCAGATTTAGAAATCATAAGGAACGGCGCACTGGTTTCAAGGCTATGGTCCATAGCGCGCGCAATTTTTTCACCCACTACTGAACCCATAGAACCACCGATGAAGTTAAAGTTCATGCAAGCAACAACGATTTTTCGGCCGTTCATCATCCCATAACCAGAGGTCAGGGCGTCTTTTAAGCCACTTTTCTTCTTTCCTCCTTTCAAGCGGTCTTTGTAAGGCTTTGTATCCTTGAATTTAAGAGGGTCCTTAGACACCATATCAGCATCAAGCTCGGTGAATTCACCGTTATCAAAAAGGATGGAGAAATATTCCTTGGCGTTTACTCTATCGTGGTGACCACAATTGCTGCACGTCCAAAGATCAGCAGCATGATCGTCCACACTTACTATAACTTTACATTTTGGGCACTTGTGCCAAAGGCCATCGGGTGTTTCTTTTTTGTCTTTTGTCTCTGTGGTAATACCAGCAGTCGTTCTTTTAAACCAACCCATAGGGGATATTTATTACGATTCAGGATGCTAATGTAGTGAAAAAGGGCACTCATCAATGAGATGGGTGCCCTCTTATAAAACTGCGATTAAGCTATGTATTAAGCGATTGTGATATCGTCGTTTAAGTAAACGTCTTGAACTGCGTGGAGTAGCGCGATACCGTCTCCGTAAGGCTTTTGGAATGCTTTACGTCCAAGGATCAAACCTTGACCACCGGCACGCTTGTTAATTACTGCAGTAGCTAAAGCTTCTTTCAGATCCTCAGTATCATTCCCAGTAGAAGCACCACCAGAGTTAATTACACCGATACGACCGTTGTAGCTGTTGAGTACTTGGTAACGTGTTAAATCAATTGGGTTATCTGTGGTCAATTCAGAGTACACCTTCGGGTGCGTCTTTCCGTGACCAGTTGCATTATATCCACCGTTGTTAGTTGGTAATTTCTGCTTTATGATATCTGCTTGGATAGTTACACCTAAGTGGATCGCTTGAGACGACAAGTCTGCAGAAGTGTGGTAATCTACACCGTCTACTTTGAAGTCGTTGTTACGTGTATAACACCATAGGATAGTCGCCATACCTAGCTCGTGTGCTCTTTCGAATGCTATTGCTACTTGCTCGATCATTTCACGGCTTTGCTCGTGACCGAAGTAAATTGTAGCTCCTACTGCACACGCACCCATATTCCAAGCTTCTTCTACAGTACCGTAAGGGCTCTGGTAAAATGAATTTGGAGAAGAAAGGAACTCGTTGTGGTTGATTTTCACTACAAATGGGATTTTGTGTGCCCACTTGCGAGCTACTGTTGCTAAAACACCATAAGTTGAAGCAACCGCACTACATCCTGCATCAACCGCCATCTTCACGATATTTTCAGGATCGAAGAACATTGGGTTTGGTGCGAAAGATGCACCGGCACTGTGCTCGATACCTTGGTCAATAGGTAGGATGCTCAAGTATCCTGTGTTTGCCAAACGACCTGTGCCGTACAAACGCTGTAGTGAGTTCATTACCTGTATACTGCGGTTAGATTCTGTGAAAGATTCCGTGACAAAGTTACTTGAAGGAAGGATAGCTAATGAATCCTTAGTTATAGCAGTTGACGTGTGGTTTAACAACACATTCGCTTGTTCTCCTAGCAACTCTTTGATTGTGTCAATGGACATCATAATTTTAAGGTGTTTGTGAGCGGCTAAAATAATGTGTTTTTCAATCCCTCACAACAAACCTCTAGAAAGGATATCCGATGCCTAAACAGACGTTGAAATCGCGCAATTCAGGGTTGGTAATTACCCAATTCGATCGGTCTACAGCCCCCGGATGATGCAGTTTAAGCCCGAGGTCTGCGCGTATTATAAGAAACTCTAAATCATAGCGCAATCCGAACCCTGTATTCATCCCAATCTGCGAAAGGAAGGATGCAGGACGAAATACACCTGCATCAATAGCGTCTAATTGCACTTGATTGAGGTTACCTGTGTAGGTTTTGTTGTAGATCCAGATGTTACCGGCATCTAAAAAAACGGCTCCTTTTAAGGCCTCTTGTATGGTAAATCTATATTCTGCGCTACTCAATAATTTGATGGGTGCAGCAGAGAAGAAGCCTTGACTTTGTAACGTGGCCTCTGAAGTAGCACCTGGGCCAAAGTGGTAGGCTGTCCACCCGCGAAGGTCGTTTGAGCCTCCCATAAAGAAGGATTTTTCGAAAGGCACAAAATTTCCTGAAGTACCCCATGCTTCGCTTAGTCCGAAGAATCCTCTAAAGGCCCATTCGCGTTCTCGAACCAATGGGTGGTAGTAACGAAAATCTACGGAGCCCTTCATATAGCGGGTAACAGGAATACCGGCTATTTTATTGATTCCTAGGTTTAAGAAAAGGTTTCCGCCTGTTTCGGCTTCAAAGGCGATGAAGTACCGGTCTTTACCCTGTTGCCAAGAGTCGTTAAAGGAATAGCTGATTCCAGAAAATACAAGGTCTTGAAACCCTAAGAATAGGAAAGGAGTATTTGTGGTGTTGATGTCAATCTGGACCAGAGAGAGTTTGTATGGGGTTACTCGGTGGAAGGCTTTACTCACACGCCATGAATACTCTATCCCTGCAGTGATATTGAGTCGATTGAATTCATTGGCTCTAAACTGGTACGACGTTCGTGCGCTCAATGTGGTCTTTGGTGACCACTTTCGGCTTTGGGAAGGGAGCCAACTCGACGGCAAAAGCAGGCTGGGAATGTCCAAGGATAGGCCAAGGTTTAATTCCCGCGCATCAATTAGCCAGCTGCTGTTGGAACTGTTGCGTTGGTCTGTAAGAGAGCCACCAAGAGAGAGGCGCAGCAGCTCGCCGCCTTTAAAGACATTCCTGTTGTCCCAACTGAGGTTACCGCCAAGTCCGAGGGAACCATTGTTTCCTAGTCCTTCTATTGCCGCTGTCACTGCACGCTTTGGAAGCGGGACAAGATTTATTGCTGCACGCAGTCCACTATCAGTGGGAGTGATGTCCATTTGTACATTTTGAAATAACCCGAGCGAGCTGAGGTTTTTATAGGTGCTTCGGATGTCGGAGTTAATGTAGAATTGGCCAGACTCTAGGAAGATTTGGCGGTCTAGAAACTCAGGACGGAATTTCAGCGTTGTCTGGAGCACATCTATTCCGTGGGTAGTTCTCGTGCTGTCGGTAATAGCCTGTTGCTGCTGATAGCTGTAGGTCGGTTTCACGACAATGGAAGCGATGCGTTCACGAACTAATTTGTCGCCGTAGATATACGGATCTACAACACAGGTTACCGCACTTACCTTTGGGCCAGCAGTCGTATCTATTTCAAAATAAATCCAACCCAGTTTCGAGGTGTAGTACCCTTGGTCTTTTAGAAAATTATTGATGGCCAAGCGTTCCGTTTCAAGCTTTTCTGCATCAATAGGGCTATCGCTAGAGTAGGTAGGTTCAAAAAACTGAAGGGTACTATCGATCCGTCTGCTGGTGGATGTGATAAAATATGAATGCGCCAAGAAAGCGGGGCCGGTTTGGACCTCGTAATGGGCTTTAGCCCGTTTGCCTTTGATGCTTTCATAGGTGGTTACCTTGGCCCCGTAATACCCGAGGTTAAAGTAATGCAAACCGAGCTGGGAGGCAGTATTTAGACGTGCAATACTGTCGTAAACCATTGGTTCTTCTCCAATATTCTTGAGCCAATTCCCCACCGAATTGTCGCCAATTTTATCGCCTAATTGGTACATGCTTAAAAACAACCTGATGTTGCCAATGCCTTTGTTAGGGCGTTGACGCATGATGTCGTAATCCTCGTCGCTTTGGGTCGGTTTTCCATTGATGCGAATGTCGTTCGCTACGAGAATGGGCGTATCCTTTGTGACTGGCCGCAGGCCGGAACAGCTTCCCAGCGTTAATAAGGCCAAAGCCACCTTCAGGCAGCGCAAGGAATTAGCATGTATTTTAGCAGGAAAATTGATCACAAATGCTTACTCAAAACTCAGAAAAGCTCATTCGCAGTTTAGCTCAACGCAAGAACCGTAAAAAAACGGGTCTCTTTGTTGCTGAGGGAATGAAGTTAGTACGAGATTTTGTTTCCGCAGGCATATCGGCCGATATTGTTTACCATATAGACGAATTGGATGGGGATTTCCGTGATGTACGATGCGTGCAAATTTCTGAAGCGGAAATGAAACGCATCACGTTTTTAGAGACGCCTTCTCCCATTTTAGCGCTACTTGAGCAGCCAAGTTTTGCGGTTGAAGATTTTAAGCAAGCTAGTTTTATATTACTCCTCGATCGCGTGCAAGACCCAGGAAATATGGGTACCCTGTTGCGCACAGCCTTATGGTACGGGGTAGATTGTATTGCAACAACGGTGGGAACGGTAGATCCTTTTTCGCCCAAGGTCGTGCAGAGTTCGATGAGTGCTCATGCCTATAGTCAAATCGTGCAGCTCGAAGAGGAGCAATGGGTTGCTTGGGCCGGCGAGAACGGCTTTAGCTGGGTCATCGCAGACATGCACGGTGAGGATTCCAGATGTTTTAATTGGCCATATAAAACCATATTGGTGCTGGGTAACGAGGGACAAGGACCGTCAGCATTTTTGAAGAAGCAGGGAAGAGCCATTACCTTGGTTGGAGACGCAGCCAGGATGGAAAGTCTGAATGTTGCGGTTAGTGGCGCTACGTTGCTTTACGCTCTCGCGTCTTCAATCGGCTCTTAAACCTTAGGTTGAGTAGAACTCCGCCGATAACTAGTGCTATTCCCAAGTACATCTGGGCATTCGGAATGAAGTTGAACAGTACCACATCCCAGGTAAGCGCAAAGATCACTCCGATGTATTTTAGTGGTGCAACGGTATTGACTTCTGAAAGTTGGTAGCTCTTGGTCATGTAGAGTTGTGCGAATTGAGTCATCAGGCCAATGCCTAAAAGTAAGAGCCAATCCATGCCTACTGGAGTTACCCAGTTGAAAAAGCTGAAAGTAATCATAATTGGCAGCGCGACCAACGGAAAGTACATAACCACCACGAGCGGCTCCTCGTCTTTAAGTTTACGGATGCTGTTGTAGGCCAGTCCTGAGAACATGCTGGAGAAAATACCCAGTGCCATCAGTGCCGGTTGGATTTGAGCGCTAGATCCCTTGACGACTACAATCCCTGCAAAGGAAATCACAAAGAAGAGCCATTGTACCCAGCGCGTTCGCTCGCCAAGAAGTATTCCAGCGATGAAGGCAGTGAAAAATGGACTGAGGTATTGAATGGTTACTGCAGCACTGAGCGGCATCTTTTGGATGGTATAAAAGAATACCGTAAGGGCTGTGGTACCGGCAATTCCTCTAATTAAAAGCCACTTTTTATTGTTGCCCCATGGATTGACCTTTCTGCCTCGAAGCAGCAGGTAACTGATTATGAATGTGATCAAGGAGCGAAACAGGACCAATTCTGTCGCAGGCAGGTGCGGTAAGAATTTTACCATAAGGTTGACGGCCGCAAAACAACCGACAGAGATGAGCATATAGCCGACGCCTTTGTTCACTATTCGAAGGAGAAATTAATGAGAATTGCACGGTTGTGAATGCGATCAAAAGCCTCCACAGGGAGAGTGCCGTCTTGAACCAACAAATTAGTCATTCCCCAGGCGGCCCGGATTTGAGGAGAGAATTTGAAGTATTCAAAGTAGAAATCAGCACCAACGCCAATTTCGTAATCTGCGCCGTGGCGCTGGAGTTTAAATAGGTTATCGTCCACGACCTTGGCCTTAGAGGCAAGGTCATTGGTATATCGAATTCCGCCCATTAGAAACAGACGGTAGTTGTCGATGCGCACGGATTTAAACTTAATATGCAACGGGAATTGAACGTAGGAGCTCTCAATCTGTCGCGTGGCGATGACACGCTCGTAGGTAAACGGGTTGATTAGATCGAACTGCAATCGACGAACAGTTGCAGCAAATCCAGGCGTAAAACGTAAATCAAAGTGTTTGCTCAATCTCAAGTTCGAGATAATATTAATGTTGTATCCGGGGAGGGCTTCGCTCTCAACGCCAAAAATGTCGGGGTTCTGGCTGAGGTCCTTGAGGTCCATGCTGAAGTTGTAATAATTCAACCCCATGTGAAATCCGAAGTGCAGCGGATTTTCGTCGTACAGTGGCTGATTACGCAAACGTGAAAATTGCGCGCTCACTAGAAGCGGTAGAGCAAATAAAAGGACGGCAATGCGAATTCTCATCAGCTAAATAACGCCTGTTGGCTTATTTTCTTGCTTGGTATATAGATGCAATACCAAAGGTTACCGGTTGCGTCTCCGTCGGTTTTAATCCAGCTTTTTCGAGTTCTATTTCGAACGCTTTGCCGTAAGGGAATGCTTCGACACTTTCAGGAAGGTAGGTATATGCTCTCGGGTCTTTGCTGATTAATTTTCCTACGGCAGGAAGAATGGCCCTAAAGTAGAACGAGTAGATCTGTTTGAACGGGAAGTACTGCGGTTGGCTAAATTCAAGTACTACCAATTGACCGCCAGGCTTCAATACACGGGCCATATCTTTTAAACCGTTGTGAAGGTCTTGGAAGTTACGTACCCCGAAAGCCACCGTGATGGCATCAAAGGTGTTATCTGGGTAGGGAAGGTTTTCACTATCGCCAAGTTCAAGAACAATCTTTTTAGCGAGCCCTTTCTTCGCTACTTTCTCGCGGCCTACACTAAGCATTCCTTCGCTGATATCAGCGCCAGTAATGTCCGCGCTAGTGCCTTTAGCTAGAGCAATAGCGAGGTCTGCGGTACCTGTAGCAACATCGAGAACGACCGAAGGAGAATCGGCCTTGATCATACGAACGACCTTACGGCGCCAGCCCTTATCAATATTCAAGGATAAGAGGTGATTCAAAAGATCGTAACGCTTTGAAATGTTGTTGAACATTTCTGCTACTTGTTCTTTCTTTTCAGCTTCGCTGTCGTGGTAGGGTTTGATGTTTTCTGCTCCCGCCATTTGGTAAATTTTCGTTGGTAAAGGTAGGTCATAAGCCGTAACTTCGTCGGTATGAGTGAAAGAACTACGGTATCGGACCCAAAGGCAGATAAAAAGCGCCAACCGCTTAATATGAGCGACCTTCGTCAGCTCACTAAAATCTTCGCCTATGTTGGTCCAAACAAGGGACTTTGGGCTTTGGGATTCGTGTTCCTTCTTGTAACCATGATTACCTCCTTGTTGTTCCCAAAACTTTTGGGAGGATTGATGTCTTCTACACCAGAAAACCTCGGTGACAATATGCTAATGATGATGGGACTCTTGCTGGCACAGAGTGTGGCAAGTTTTTTCCGTGTGGTCATTTTTGTGATGGTTACTGAACGAGCGCTTGCAGCCATTCGCGAAGACCTCTACAACCGATTGATTCATTTACCGATGAGTTTCTTTTCCGCCAAGCGGGTGGGAGAGTTGAACTCGCGCGTGGCCTCCGATACTTCCCAGATTGGGGAGACCTTAACGACCACCTTGGCCGAATTTCTGCGCGGTATTTCTATGGTCGTTGGGGGAACTGCCATCCTCGCATTTACCTCGATCAAGCTAACCCTGTTTATTGTTGCGGTAATCCCACCGCTGATTATCGCGACCATCATTTTTGGCCGATTCATTCGAAAATATGCCAAGAAGGTGCAGGATGAGGTGGCCGCTTCCAATACTATTGTTGAAGAAACATTTGCAGGCATCGAGACCGTGAAGGCATTTGCCAACGAGACTTGGGAGCGCAGTCGCTATGCGAAGCGCATCAGCGCTGTAGTAAGTTTAGCGGTTAAGGGCGGTTATTACCGCGGTGCCTTTGCCAGCTTTATAACCTTTGGCCTCTTTGGTGCCATTGCCTTGATCATTTGGTTCGGGGCGGATATGGTGCATGAAGGCCAGCTTGCGGCAGAAAAGCTCAATGAATTCATTTTGTATGCTCTATTTATTGGTGGGTCCATAGGTGGATTGGCCTCTGTATACGCGCAGTTGCAAAAGGCCATCGGTGCTACGGAAACCATCTTCGGATTGATGGAAGAGGAGCCTGAAATGGACGCGGATGCTACTCCAGGTAGGTATGCTGAGGTAGCTGAGATTTCATTTAAAGACGTGCACTTTCGGTACCCTTCACGTAATGATGTTCCGGTGCTGAAATCGGTTTCTTTTGATCTTCAGCCCGGTAAAACCCTTGCCCTTGTTGGGCGTAGCGGTTCCGGTAAGAGTACCATTGCCTCGCTATTGATGCGTTTTTATACCATCGATACCGGTGAAGTGACTGTGGGAAATACAGCACTGTCAGACATTGATTTAAAGGCATGGCGCGGTGCGTTGGCCTTTGTTCCTCAGGATGTATTGCTCTTTGGCGGAAGCATACGTGAGAACATAGCCTACGGAGATACCGAGGCGAGCGAAGAACAGATTATCGAAGCGGCGAAGCAGGCCAATGCTTGGGAGTTTATTATCGGATTCCCTGAAGGACTCGAAACTACCGTAGGGGAGCGTGGTGTGCAGCTTAGCGGTGGTCAGCGCCAGCGCATTGCTATAGCCAGAGCACTGCTGAAAGATCCTCAATTACTGATCCTTGATGAAGCAACGAGCGCCCTGGATAGCGAGAGCGAGCAGCTCGTGCAGGAGGCTTTGGACCGCTTGATGAAAGGCCGTACCTCTGTGGTGATTGCCCACCGACTATCGACTATTCGTAACGCCGATCATATTCTAGTTTTGATTCAGGGTGAGGTTGCTGAACGAGGCACTCATAATGCGCTAATTGATAAAGGCGGCATCTATTCAGAATTGGTTAAGCTTCAAAACGTAGGAAAGGGAGATAATTCTTTAGCAGAGAATCCTTCATAAGAGGCCAAAACTTCGGAGTCCAATTCGTAATTTTAAACCAATGAAGAAATTCCTCGAACATCCTATGCTTAAAATTTTACTCAATCAATACGTCCTTACGGCGCTATTCTTTGCCGTATGGATGGTGTTCTTGGATGCGAACAATTACTTTATCCATTCGGAATTGAACGAGCAGATAGAATCCTTAGAAACAGATATCGAGTTCTATGAAACTTCTCTAGAACACGACCGTGAGCTTCTTCAGCAACTGAATACAAATCCGGAAGCCTTTGAAACCTATGCTCGCGAAAATTTTGGGATGCACAAAGAAGGCGAAACTGTAACTATCATAGAAACTGAGAACTCATCTGATGAGTGAAACCACGAAAAGAACCTATCCACACGGAACCCCAGTAGAACCGCTTTACACTTCAGGACCACAAAACAAACCCGGCTTTCGAGCCCAACCTTGGTGGACTATGGTGCAAGAGCACTTTGTGGAGAAAGAGTTTGCAGCGAACAATTGGGCACATTCACGCCTGGATCACGGTGCATCCGGCCTACTCTTTTACCTTACTGACGAGCATTACCTGGCGCGTATATTAAAGGACATTGAATTAGAATACATCAACCTTGGCTTGGTCATTGAAGGCAGTGGCCCTGCTGTTATGGAAGCCTTGTTGCACCACGCTCATAATGAGATTACCCCAGCCAGTAAACTTCGCGGCTTCATCAACATCGACCCCATAGAAATAGCTGCGCGCACCGGTATTTGGCACGAGGAGAAGATGTACGAACTGGGTGAGCTTGCGCGCCTAGCACCAAAGGGCATGAAATTTATGTGTGCCAATGCCAATTTCTATGGCGCCTGTGGTTCTTCCGCTGCTACGCAGCTTGGTTTGGCTGCCGCCCACCTCGATTTCTACCTCTCCAACTTCGGCGAAGTGGGCATCGAGCAATACTGGGTAGCAATCACTGCCGGTACCTACATTTTTGAGGAAATCGCGAAGCATCGCGCCCTTCGAATGTTGTGGAAGCAGTTGCTTAAAGAGTATGATTTGCCCGAGGTACATTTAGAAATCTATACAGAGACTTCGACCACGCACCAGAGTGGCTACGATATGCATACGAATTTATTGCGCGCCACCTCCTCGGCCTTTGGTGCTATTGCAGGCGGTGCAGATGCCGTGCAGATTCGTCCTTATAACAGTGTCGCTGCTGGGGTAGATGCGGAAGGGGAGCGTTTGGCATTGAATCAGCATTTTATATTGGCCTATGAGAGCGGTATGGACTGTTTGATGGATCCTGCAGCAGGTTCCTATTTCATCGAGAATAAGACGGCAGAACTCGTTAATACTGCGACACAAATATTGACGGAGGTACGCTCGCTAGGCGGTTTGGTTGAGGCCTTGAAGAAAGGCTGGGTGCAAGACCGTATAGAAAATGAGGTAAACGTGGCGATGCCTAAAGATGTCTTGGGCGTGAACCTTTATCCTTTGGAAGGGGATGAGCTGCCTAAGGCAATGACCGTATCAAAGCTTACAAATAGGGCCACACAAAAGGCACGTCATAAGAACAAGCAGATTGAACCACTCTGCGCTGTGCGCTGGGCGGCTAAATTGGAAGCAGAACGTCAAAACAGTAAATAACGAAGTATGTCGAACACTTGGAATACACCTGAGCAGATCGAAGTCAAAGCTTCGTATGGCCCTGAAGATCTAAAGCAGGTAAAACATATGGGTACCTTACCCGGAGAACCTCCGTATGTGCGTGGACCTTACGCTACTATGTATGTGGGTCGCCCATGGACTATTCGTCAATATGCTGGTTTTTCTACGGCCACGGAATCCAATGCCTTTTACCGCAGGAATTTGGCCGCTGGACAGAAAGGATTGTCTGTCGCCTTCGATTTAGCAACACACCGCGGGTACGACAGCGATCACGAGCGCGTGATGGGCGATGTTGGAAAAGCCGGTGTGGCCATCGACTCTGTGGAGGATATGAAAGTGCTCTTTGACGGCATTCCACTAGATAAAATCTCTGTTTCTATGACTATGAACGGAGCGGTTTTACCAGTCATGGCTTTTTATATTGTCGCAGCAATGGAACAGGGGGTGGCGCTCGAGCAACTTAGTGGCACCATACAAAACGACATTCTTAAAGAATTTATGGTGCGCAACACATACATCTATCCACCAAAGGAAAGCATGCGCATCACCTCGGACATCTTCGCGTACACCAGCAAAAATATGCCGAAGTTCAATAGTATATCTATATCGGGCTACCACATGCAAGAAGCTGGAGCAACGGCAGATATTGAAATGGCCTATACCCTTTGTGACGGCCTAGAATATGTAAAGACAGGCGTTGCAGCGGGGTTGGATATTGATGTCTTTGCACCACGCTTGAGCTTCTTCTGGGGAATCGGTATGAATCCCTTCATGGAGATTGCCAAAATGCGTGCCGCCCGATTCCTTTGGGCCAAGCACATAAAAGCTTTGGGCGCTAAGCATCCGAAGTCAATGGCGCTTAGAACACACAGTCAGACCTCCGGTTGGTCACTTACCGAACAAGATCCGTTTAACAATGTCACACGCACGGCTATCGAAGCTATGGCGGCTACAATGGGTGGTACACAGAGTCTGCATACGAATTCTTTAGATGAAGCTATTGCTTTGCCCACAGATTTCTCAGCAAGAATTGCACGCAATACGCAGTTGCACCTTCAGCTAGAGACAGATATCACCTTCACCGCAGATCCCTGGGGCGGTTCCTACTTTGTAGAGAAGCTCACAGCGGACTTAATAGAACGCGCCGAATCTTTGATGAGCGAGATATACGAGCTCGGCGGAATGACCCAAGCCATTGAGGTTGGGATCCCAAAATTACGCATTGAAGAGGCTGCAGCGAAAAAGCAGGCTCGCATTGACGGAGGTACAGATATCATTGTAGGGGTGAATGCCTTTAAAACGGCCGAACGTGCGAACATAGACATCTTAGAAGTAAAAGGCGATGAGGTTCGTGAGCAGCAATTAGAAGGTTTAAAAGCCTTGAAATCCGTGAGAAACGAGCAGGCCGTTGCTGCTGCACTTGCAGGAATAGAGGCCGCCGCTGAAGGCAACGGTAATTTAGTTGCCTTGGCTGTGGAAGCTGCGAAGGTTAGAGCCACCCTTGGTGAGATTTCCTTGGCATTAGAAAATAAATGGGGCCGCTACAAAGCGACGACAAAGACCATTAGTGGCGTATATTCGAAGGAGATGGTACAGAACGAAGATTTTCAAAAGGCGCGCGAAGCTTCCGATGCCTTTGCAGATAAAGTTGGACGTAGGCCAAGAATTATGGTTGCCAAAATGGGGCAAGACGGTCACGACCGTGGGGCCAAAGTGGTGGCGACTTCATTTGCCGATCTTGGTTTTGATGTCGATGTGGGACCACTATTTCAAACGCCAAAAGAGGCTGCGAAGCAGGCAGTTGAGAATGACGTACATATCCTTGGCATTAGCTCTTTAGCGGCAGGACACAAAACATTGGTTCCTGCGGTGATGGAAGCAATCAAAGAATTAGGTCGTGAAGACATGATGGTCATCGTCGGTGGGGTTATCCCCGCGCAAGATTATGAGTTCTTGTACAACCAAGGTGTAGCAGGCATCTTTGGACCAGGTACTCCCATAGCCAAAGCGGCCGGCGCCATACTTCAGTTGATGTTGGAAGAATAAAAAAGCCCCTCTTATCGCGAGGCTTTTAACTTAAGGAGGACTAGTTTAGGAGTTGCTTTTATCTCGAGGCACGCTTTCTATCGTGCTCGTTCAATAAGATTTTTCTCAATCGAATGCTTTCAGGCGTTACCTCTACGTATTCATCAGCACCAATGTACTCCATCGCTTCCTCCAAAGAGAATTTAATAGGCGTGGCTAGGGCAGTGTTGTCGTCCTTACCGGCGGCACGCATGTTATTTAACTGCTTGCTTACACACGGGTTCACGACCAGGTCACCCGGCTTGTTTTGCTCACCGATTACTTGGCCACCGTAGATTTCATCAGCGGGTTCGATGAAGAATTTACCGCGGTCTTGAAGCTTATCGAGCGAGTATGCAGAAGCTTTACCGGCTTCTTTAGCAATTAACACCCCTGAGATACGACGCTCCATATCTCCTTTGTACGGTTGGTAATCCTTAAAGCGGTGCGCCATAATAGCTTGACCTGAGGTTACCGTAAGTACATTATTTCTAAGGCCTATGATACCGCGAGAAGGAATCTCAAACTCTAGGCGAGTAAGGTCGCTCTTAGGCTCCATAACAAGAAGTTCACCTTTTCTTTTCGTCACCAATTCGATTACCTTACCCGCAGTTTCCTCAGGTACGTCTGCGGTCAACTCTTCAATAGGCTCGTGCTTTACACCGTCAATTTCTTTGAAGATCACCTGCGGCATACCCAGCTGTAGTTCATAGCCTTCGCGGCGCATTGTTTCAATCAAGATCCCTAAGTGAAGGATACCACGACCGTGAACGATTAATTGGTCCGCAGAACCTGTCTCCTCAACGCGCAATGCAAGGTTTTTCTCAATCTCTTGCATGAGGCGCTCACGTATCTTTTGTGAAGTCACATGCTTCCCTTCCTTTCCAAAGAACGGCGAGTTGTTGATCGAGAACAACATACTCATTGTTGGTTTGTCGATCTCCATATGCGGAAGCGACTCTGGATTTTCAGCAGCGGCGATGGTATCACCAATCTCAAATCCCTCAATACCGTTTACGGCAACAATTTCACCGGCACTGGCTTCCTTGATTTTTGTCTTTCCAAGACCTTCAAAGGCCATCAATTCCTTAATTCGCACCTTCTTAACGCTGCCGTCGCGCAAGCAAAGGGCAACAGGCGTATTTTCTTTCACCTGACCGCGAGTTACACGACCAATAGCAATACGGCCAGTGAAGGAGCTAAAGTCAAGCGAAGTGATTTGCATTTGAAGGCTACCTTCGGATACCTCAGGAGCAGGAATAGTATCTACAATACTATCTAGAAGGTAGGTGATGTCTTCTGTTGGATTTTGCCAATCCGGACCCATCCATTTTTCCTTGCCCGAACCGTAAACAGTCGTGAAGTCCAACTGCTCTTCGGTAGCATCTAGGTTAAAGAACAATTCAAATATCTGATCGTGAACCAAATCTGGTGTACAGTTAGGCTTATCTACTTTATTGATGACTACAATCGGCACCTTGCCCAAGGCAAGGGCTTTCTGTAAAACGAATCGCGTTTGAGGCATAGGTCCCTCGAAGGCATCCACTAAAAGGAGAACTCCATCTGCCATGTTCAAGACACGCTCAACCTCACCACCGAAGTCGCTGTGACCAGGGGTGTCGATAATGTTGATTTTCGTATCCTTCCAACGAATACTAACATTCTTTGACAGAATCGTGATCCCACGCTCGCGCTCAAGATCGTTGTTATCGAGTAGAAGCTCGTCTACGTGCTGGTTGTCACGAAACAGTTTTGCCGTGTGTAACATGTTATCTACCAGGGTAGTCTTACCGTGATCGACGTGTGCAATAATTGCAATATTTCTCAAGTTCATGAGGGATTTGATTTTCGCTGCAAAAGTAGGCTCTTTTATCCCCGTAGACTAACTTATTAAGGAGCAGTTTATTAATCTAACCCCTTTTTCGTGGCCGATTTTTTGGCGCTAGCTATAATCACAGCCATTTTTTGGTATAGATTATTTATTTAAAATCTGAAAATAGCCGATTAAGTCTCTTTTTATTCAAAACTTTGAGTTGTCGAGAACAGCAGTTTTTTTTTTGGAAAACGAACTCTGGGGAATTGCCCACGAAGATTCTATTGATACAATCTCGATAGATGCTAACTTCGATATTTTACGTCGACCATCACGGAATATCGATGATGTAAAACTGAGTAAAAGCGATAGAAAATGGCTCAAAGTAAATAA
Source organism: uncultured Cryomorphaceae bacterium (assembly GCA_913049845.1). Taxonomy (GTDB): domain Bacteria; phylum Bacteroidota; class Bacteroidia; order Flavobacteriales; family Schleiferiaceae; genus UBA10364. The sequence goes on along the minus strand of CAJWZE010000008.1, from coordinate 17,886 downwards.
GGTCAAGTAATGGGTTTTTACTAAGTTGCAGCCCGAACAACTTTGTTATGTATAGTACTCTTTGGATGAGTGACATTGTAGTTGGTACCACGAAAGAAGACCACCTTGTAAAAAGTAAAGAAGCCCCGAGTATCAAGCTAGACCGCCAGCAATGGAATGGCATTTACCAAGCTTCTGTAGGAGTCAGAATACCATAAGTATGGAAACACAAGAAAATCTCGCGCTAAGTGCTGCGAATTATGAGAACCAGGTAGGACTAAAGTTTCAGCTATACAACAGTCTTTTTCTCACTTTGCCTTTGGACGGTATACGCAATACAGGGATGTTTATTCCAATTCTCAACGAGTACTGCTTGAATAGATTAGCTGAAGGCCACAGCCCTAAAGACATCATGGAGCAATTCTTTGATGAGTTCAAAGAGGGTGAGGACCTCCAAAGCAGGCACGACTTCTTGTTTAAGGTTCTGCAATATGTGGAGCGTCAAGTAGTATTGGTGGACGCCCTTGAAGATGCGGCCTACGGGAAGCTTAATAATTTGAGTGGAAAAGGGTCCCTCAGTGAGTTGATGATGCGTACTGAGCGAAGTGGTCACCTAGACGAACTTAAGAACAGGTTGCAGGAGTTCTCAATCCGTACGGTACTTACCGCGCACCCCACACAGTTTTACCCGGGTCGAGTACTCGCCATTATTACCGACTTAACTGAGGCTATTCAGAAGAACGATTTATCGTCTATTCGCATGTACCTCAAGCAGCTTGGTAAGACGCCGTTTTTTCAGAAGAACAAACCAACACCGTACGATGAGGCCATCAATCTCATCTGGTATTTACAAAATGTATTTTACAAGAGTGCCGGGGACATTACGGCTGAAATGCGCCGAAGTCTCCCAGATTGGGATGGTACACTCAATCTAATCAACCTTGGTTTTTGGCCTGGAGGCGACCGTGATGGTAATCCTCATGTTAGTTTAGATACTACCAAAAAAGTGGCCGATCGCCTTAGAAGTGTGCTGCTTCAATGTTACTATCAGGATCTAAGAAATCTTCGTCGTAGAATTTCCTTCGACGGCGTCTATGAAGACCTTATGGCTATTGAAAAGCGAGTGCTTCGTTGTATTCGTCATCAGGAAGATTGGGACTTTATTTCATTCCGAGAAGCCCTACGCGGTGTGCGTTTAGATTTGATCCAAAAACACGACAGCATCTTCGTAGAGTTGGTCGAAGAATTGTTGGACCGCGTTGCGTTGTTCGGATCACACTTTGCAAGTATTGATATCCGTCAAGACAGCCGAGAAATTAAGCGTGCTTTTGATGCACTTCTTGATCAATTGGGTCTTCCTGAGCCAGAAACCCCAGAAAATCTCTTTAAAACGAATATGACCTGGGATGGCAGACTCACAGGTGACAACCGCATTGATGATACTTTACAGAGCTTTAAGACTATTCGTGCTATACAAGCATCCAATGGTCCAAAAGGAGCACATAGGTATATCATCTCAAATTGTAGAGGTGCTATGGATGTAGCTCGCGTTTTTGCATTAGCAAGATGGACCGCCTTTGGAACGGAGAAGGTAACTGTGGATGTTGTACCACTGTTTGAAACCATTGACGATCTCATAGGTGCAGGAGTATCTATGAATACCTTGTATTCGGATGAAAATTACCGTGCGTATTTACAACGCAGAGGCAATAAGCAGACTATTATGCTCGGATTCTCGGACGGCACGAAAGACGGTGGTTATATGTCTGCCAACTGGAACATCTATCGTGCGAAGGAGAACCTCACCCGTGTATCTAAACAGTATGATATAGATGTACTCTTCTTTGACGGGCGTGGGGGACCACCGGCACGTGGAGGAGGTAATACCCATAATTTCTATGCGTCGTTAGGCAAGAACATTGCTTCTTCTGAAATTCAGTTGACGGTTCAAGGGCAGACGATTTCAAGCAACTTTGGTACGCCGGAAAGTGCTCAATTTAACATGGAGCAGTTGATTACCGCAGGTTTGGAAAACCTTTTGTTGGAGGATGATACCAAACTCTTGCAACCGGCTGGACGTCAACTTTTGGAACAGCTTAGTGATATCAGTTTAAAGAGTTACACAGCGCTGAAAGAAAATCCATTGTTCACTGAATTTCTGGAGGAAATGAGCCCGTTGAAGTTTTACGGAATGGCCAATATTGGTTCCCGTCCTTCAAAGCGTAACAAAGCCAAGAAATTGGAATTAGATGATCTTCGCGCCATTCCATTTGTAGGTGCTTGGTCGCAACTGAAGATGAATATTCCGGGATTCTACGGCCTGGGTCAAGCTATTGAGGAATTAGCTTCTGAAGGAAAGTTGCACGAAGTTGAGGCACTTTACAAGAAATCTAAGTTCTTTAGAACACTCATTGAGAATTCCATGCAAAGTATGTGTAAAACGTTCTTCCCGCTCACCTCCTACATGGCAGACGATCCAAAGTATGGTGCGTTTTGGTCTGCAATGAACGAGGAATTCGAGCGCACGCAAAAGTGGGTGCTGAAGATCAGTGGCCAGCCAGAGCTGTTGTCAAACAACCCGGGCATCAAAGCCTCTATCGCCTTGCGTGAGAACATCGTACTATCACTACTAGTCATACAGCAATATGCACTTATCAAGTTGAGAGACTGCGATTGTAGTGATCAGGAAAAAGCAATACTCGAAAAGCTTGTAGTACGCTCGCTGTACGGAAACATCAATGCTTCGCGTAATAGTGCGTAAATACAAAATTTTAAAATATAAAAGGTGCCATATCGGGCGCCTTTTTTGTTATTCGTTCCGAAGGTCGTACCGCCACCCTGCATAAAGCTGGCGTCCCATGATAGGCCCCCAAACGATAGAAGCATCAAATATGTCCTCAAAGGGCAATTCCCCGCCTAGTACTGGGTCTAATTGACGTACGTTCAGGGCATTATGAAGACCGATATATACTTGGCCAAATTTTCTACCTTCTTTGCTTATTTGGAAATTAAGAATTGTGAATGAAGGACCTTTTTTGGCGTAGCCGATATCGGGTAGGCGCTGTGAGCTGTTGTAGGTAGCGTTGATTTCTATTCCTACACCATTACGACTGGAGTAGCTTGATCCGAAATATATGAGATGTGGCACATTCAATATAACATCCTCTAATCCATTGCCGGTAGTTATACCGCTAAGATCTCTTTGCTTTGCCTCTTGATAACGGTAAGCTGCTTTAACGATCGTTCTGTGGAAAAGCTCATAATTTGCGCCGATTTGATAAGACAATGCATACGGTCTGTTTACGGTATTTCGAACGAGAGAGACAATAGCAGAATCGGCGCTATAGTCAAAGTCAAAGATCACCTTGGAATCGAAAGTATTTAGATACACATCGGCATACCACTGAAGTTCCTTGTAAAATACATCTTGAGTCCAATTTACTCCTGCACCTAAAGTGGTACTTTTTTCTATAGGCATATCAAGGCCTTCGGGTGTTTCTAGATTAGTAAAGTTGAATCCACGACTGTTTGCCATATACCCCATATATTCTGCTCCAAGAGTAGCAATGCGGTAGGATTTGCTCGCTTGCGTTCGCAGCGTCCAAGGTCCAATGTTGTATTTAACATGGAGGCGAGGAACGTAGAAAAATTTTGTGTCATTACCGGTATATAAACCGTCTACACGCTGGCCTAAAATCATGCTTAATCCTTGGCCGTTGGGCGAAGTGACAAAACTATACTCTCCATAGGCACCCGCGACCATTCCGCTATAGCTACCGTCTCTATTCCAAAGTTGTTGTTCGATTGCAAAGGAATTCAAATCTAGCCCGCCTTTGAAGGTGTGCCTAGTATCCCAAATATTATCTTGGAAAATCAGATTTCCGTACAAGCGTTGCTCTTTGCCGGTAAAGGGCAGGTTGCCAAAGTAACTTTCAAGATCTTGGTATGTGGCCGAGAATTGTGTCCCAATGCTGCGGTTGATACCACCGTCGAGGAAATAACCGCGTTTGGCCCAAAGCTCATAACGTTCAGTCTGCAGCTCGTGCGACCATACAGGAACCAGCGTTGGGTATCCGAAGAGCGCACTACCTCCGATGTTCTTAATAGCACTTGCTTTCACCCCAAATTGGGCTTCACTGTTTTTACTGCTCTGCTTCCATGCATTCTGAACAAATAAGTGCTGCGACAACGGGGCATCTAGATAGCCGTCGTTGTTGTTGTCCCAGCGAAATAGCTGTTGGCGGCCGTGAACCATTATGTTTGACGACCATTTTGGACTCTGGTGCCAGGTGTAAATCGCATTTTGCTCAAATCTATTCGGTCCAACGAAGAGATTGAAATGTGCCTTTTGCTTCGTAAAGCTCGGTCTCAATTCATAGTTGATCTGCCCACTCATTGCTCCCGCACCATTGACCACACTACCTGGGCCTTTGGTCAACTGAATACTTTGAATCCAGGCACCAGGAATAAGTGCCAATCCCAAAACGGAGGAAAGTCCACCCATAGTCTGTAAATTTCCTCGGGTATAAAGAGCATAAGGACCCTCTAGTCCTAAGAGCTTGATTTGACGCGTACCTGTAACTGCATCGGTAAACGATGCGGAAATAGAAGCATTGGTCTCAAAACTCTCGCTGAGGTCACAGCATGCTGCTTTTCGTAACTCCACTTCCGAAATCGACTCTTGGCTCAGAATAGATTTACTGGAAATGGTTACGCCCGGATCACGCTCGATAGATACTTCATCTAGCGTTTCGAACAATTGAATACTTGAGGTATCCACTTGTCCCCATAAGAAGAAAGGAAACAGCCCGAGAAGGGCTACCCGACGAAATAAAGAATTCATCGTTACTTATTTTTTCTCCTTGTTGCAAAGTGCGTCGCCCAGGCCGTTATTGGCCCTCAAGCCTTCATCACGATAGCGGCAGCAACCGTGTATGTTTGCGTATTGCTCATCAGAGGCAATAGCACCTTTTACGTCGTGTCCGGCCGTGTTTATTGAGGCAATAATATCCTTCTTACTGACTTTGTCGTTTCTGAATACTAGGTCAAGCTGGTGGGTTTCTTTATCCCAATTTACTTTTTTAACACCTGGTAAGTAGGCAGCATTCTCAATGCGCTGCTTACACATGCCACACAGGCCGTCTACTTCAATTGAAGTTTCCGTGATTTTAGATTGTGCGGTTGAGTTGAGGGTGAGTGCTACCACTGTAAGTAGCGATAAAATATACTTTTTCATTGTTTAAATAAGATCGTTTATACTTGTTTTCGAGCGGTAAACAAGGTTTACGAATAAACAATGATTTGTTGAAGTCGCAAATAGAGTGGAGGTCCGTTTGTTAAAATTGGACCTTGTTTAGAATGAACCGCTGATTTGTGGTTCGAATATAAAAATAGTGCTTTGCTAGCGTTTGAAGTCGGGAATATCGTGGTAAGCTCTTCTTGCGAAACAGTGGTGTCGTCTAACTCTATATGAGAGGTAATGCAACAATCCTCCTCATCGACAGAAGTCGGTTCTTTTGGCGTAGGTGCTTCGCAATTTGTCGCTGTGGCGTGGCAGCACGATGGAGTGCTGTGATGGTCTTCGTGTGCAATGCTCAAATGTATGTTTTGCTCGTGCCCGCAGAAGTGCAATAGAGCAGGTGACCCAGTACTCACTAGGGCGTAAAACAATGTAAACATGAGAGTAACAATGCGACGCATGTGACAAAATTAACTAATACCTTTGAGATACAATATTTGTACCATGAAGAAAGTGATGATGTTGGGCTCTGGTGAGCTCGGAAAAGAGGTTGTAATTGCCTTGCAAAGACTTGGATGTACGGTTATCGCTTGTGATGCTTATCAAGGAGCACCTGCGATGCAGGTTGCCGACGGGTTTGAGGTTTTTTCAATGCTCGATGGCGATGCTCTAGTAAAAGCAGTACGTAAGCACTCTCCAGACATCATTGTTCCTGAAGTGGAGAGTATTCGTACAGATAAGTTGTACGAATTCGAAGGGGAGGGAATCCAGGTAACACCCTCAGCTAAGGCAGCAAATTTCACCATGAACAGAAAGTTAATTCGTGATTTAGCTGCTAAGGACTTGTGTCTTCGTACAGCACCGTACGCATATGCTACAAACATTAAAGAATTTGAATCGGCTGTGAAAGAAATAGGTTTGCCTTGTGTGGTAAAGCCGTTGATGTCGAGTTCCGGTAAAGGTCAAAGTGTGATCAAGGATACTAGTGAGCTAGAGGCTGCGTTTACCTACGCAATGGAGGGAAGTCGAGGAGACCTTAAAGAGATCATCGTAGAGGGTTTTATTGATTTTCATACCGAAATCACACTACTTACGGTAACACAGAAAGAAGGAGAGACTTTGTTTTGTGCGCCTGTAGGTCATCGTCAAGAACGTGGCGATTATCAAGAAAGCTGGCAGCCATGTTCCATGGATACAGTGCAACTTCAGGAGGCTCAAGATATGGCGAGAAAAGTTACTCAGGCCCTCGGTGGCGCGGGCATTTGGGGTATTGAATTTTTCTTAAGTAATGATGCTGTTTACTTCTCTGAATTGAGTCCACGCCCACACGATACAGGAATGGTTACGCTCGCTGGAACGCAGAATTTCAATGAATTTGAGTTACATGCTCGTGCACTTTTAGGTTTGAATATTCCGAAAATAGAATTGAGGTATCCTGGAGTGAGCGCAGTAGTTTTGGCAGAGAAGGAGGGCGAGCCGATTTACTCAGGAATGGAATTGGCCGCAGCACAACCTCAATCAGACTTCAAGATTTTCGGCAAACCAACGACTAGGCCATACCGTCGAATGGCGGTAGCTTTAGCATACGATAGAACAGGAGAAGAGTCTATGGATGAAATGCGCGATCGAGCATCAAGAATAGCTTCTTTAATTAAAGTGCATTAACCTTTTCGCGAATATCTTCAATAAAGGCGAGTGCAGTTTCTTGTTCCAAAGAATCAATCGTTTGACCTTCAAGTTTGTGGTAACGAAGACCCCTTCTGAATGCCTCTACTAAGAATGGATTCGAACTCTTCATGTAGTTAATAGAGCTGTAAGAAAACATCACTTCACTGCGGTTAGGTCCTATTTCTAGAAGTGCCCCATCGCTCAGCGTAAGGTAGTTGCAAAGCACCATTTGATAACCTTTTCCTTCTTTGGTCTGTTCACTCAAAATGTTATTGAGCAGCTTGTCAAGCACGGCATGCAACTCTTCTTTTAGTTGGTTTTTTACGCGAACTGAAATTCTAGAATTATAATCAACGTATCGAATTTGACCTATGAGATTATCGAAGGCTCCGGCCACCCAAAATTCAGTAGTCTTAATTCCTTCGCTTAGTTTTGTAAGGTCTCGACCTTTGTGAATCAGGGTATGAGGAATAGCAAGTGGATCAAAACGCTCATGACGACGCATATTTTCCATAACCCATAAGTAATATCGAAAGGCACTTAATCCAGGCTGGTCGATATAACGGTATAATGGGACTTCCTTCGCTGTGAAATAAAGCTGTGCATTTGGCTGCGCTACGGCCAATTCTAGATTCTTTCGTGTGTTTTCTAAATAGAAATCAATATCGCCGTAATCCTTGATGGGCGGAAGGGTGGTACATACCACAACCTGACTATTTTCCTCAGGTTTGGAGCGAAGTGCATCAATACTGATGGAAAAATGATTGGCGAGGCGAATAAGTTCATCTGTGGTTAGAGGAGTCGTTCCTGTGCGCTTGCGATACAGTGATGCACGAGAACAACCCAAAACATCCATCAGTTCTTGCGTGATTTTACGCTTGCCCTTGATAGCCCCGAAAATAGTTTGGAAGAATTGGGTTTGAAATTGGTTTGGTGAATACATGATATATCGTTGATTTATACAACTTACGAAGTCCTTGTGGGAATTTAATCAAACAAACTATTTAATATTGATAATTTACTTCTACTCCAAGGCCCGTGAAAACAAGATGAAATGGTCAGGAAACCACACTTTGAAGCAATCATATTTTCATTCTTTTGTGTATTTTGATGGTGACAAAATGAGAAAGATTACTAATATTTTAATTGATACCTTCTCAATGAATGTAGAAGGCAGAACCAAATACTATTTTTCTTGTATTAATAGTTGAAAAGTCGAATAACGGAATAGCTGAACACCGTCTAAAAAAGTAGGCATAAAGAATAGTGTAATTTAAAAATGATATCAAAAGAACAAGTTTTAGAGGCTCAAAACCACTGGGGAGCTGGAGTTGTAAAAGTAGGATCTTTAAAGGATAATAGATCTGAATGTGAATCAGCCGCAGGAGAGTTTGCGGATAATTTATATGCCTTCGAAAATGGACCCGTTTTGTTCAAACCAACTAAGTGTGCCCAAGAACAATTCAGACCATCTAAAGCTCAAGCTGCCTCTTATTTTATTGCTGGCGATGACAGATCATGCAGAGAAGATAAAGGTTTTGCCATCAATCCTTGGACTAAAGTTAGATTTGAAAACCACGGATTTATCCTTGAAGAGAAGAGAGCGATAGCAATGGGGAATTATTTTTTCACTGACCTTGATGGGAATGAAACGAAAGTAGAGTATACTTTTGGATACAAACTTATCGAAGGAATACTGAAAATTGATTTACATCACTCATCGTTCCCATATACACAATCTTAAATGGCTTAGTCTGGAATCCTTTTAAATAAAACAGGATATACTGCATAAGCATTCTGCGAATATTTGTATTGATCAGTAAATAAAGAATTTAATTCGGTTAATCGCCCATCCTTAAAGGTCCTGCACAACTTCGCCGAAACATTAGATTTTAGGCTGTTTTCGAGGTTAATTCTTCTTGTAGTTCCTCCAAACTGACGCCTTTTGTTTCTGGCATCATTAAGTGCGTGAATAAAAGTTGTAGTACCATCAGGGACGCGAAGAAGGCGAATACAGTCCATCCTGGGAAGGCTTCGATTATTACCTCGCCGAGCATAGTAATCAGCGCTGCGAAGACCCAGTGGGTTCCTGTACCCCAAGCTTGACCCGCCGCGCGGACACTGTTTGGAAAGATTTCAGAGATGAATACCCAGATGACAGCGCCTTGACCTATAGCGTGAGAGGCAATGAAGGTGAGGATAAAGAAGAGATTGAACTCTGCCGACGCCCCAGTTTTGAATCCATAAGCCACCATTAACAAGGAGATTATGTAGCCGACCGAACCGATATACATAAGAGATTTACGCCCCATTGTGTCAATAAGGTAAAGGCCGATGAAGGTGAATATTAAATTGGTCCCGCCGATAGCGATTGAGGAGAGGAGGGAATCAGACGAGGCGAATCCTGCGTTTTCTAAGATGACCGGCGCATAGTATAAGACGAAGTTGATACCGCTCAACTGGTTAAAGAAAGCGATTAAAAAGGCTAGAAGGAGGCATTTATTGTATTTTCCACTGAAGACGTTGCCGCCATTATCTTCATCACTTTGGTGTGCTTTAATGGCATTCAATTCCGCTTTTGCAGACGGTTCATCACCGTACAGCAATTGAAGTGTTTGGAGTGCACCGGTGGAATCACCACGCTCCACCATAAGCCAACGCGGCGAGTTTGGTACCCCGAGAATGAGCAAACAATAAAAGGCGGCTGGAAGTGCTTCAACTCCGAGCATCCAACGCCAGTCGTTACTGCCACCAACGCCGTCGAGGAGAAAATTAGAAATGAATGCGATGAGGATGCCAAAAACAATGTTGAATTGGTACAATGCCACTAAACGACCACGTGATTTCGCTGTGCTGATCTCACTTATATAGGTTGGAGCGGCCACCGTTGAGGCACCAACGCCGACGCCACCAAGGAATCGGAAAAAGGAGAACATATAAGGATCGGTTGCCAATCCAGAGCCCAAAGCACTTATTAAATACAGTATACCCACCCAGATTAAGGTTTTCTTTCGGCCAATGCGCCTTGTAGGAATTCCTCCAGCCAAAGAGCCCAACACCGTTCCCCAAAGAGCCATCGACATGATGAAAACGCCATGAAACCATGCAGAGGTTTGCCAAAGTTCTTTGATGGGTGCGTTTGCACCGGAGATTACGACAGTATCAAAACCAAACAAGAAGCCGGCCAAGGCCACTGTTAGGGACCAGTTCCAAAGTTTGTTCATGAGTGTTAATAATTTTGTATCCTAAATAAATATAGAGGTTATAAATAGAGTTAATCAAGCACATCTTACTGTTAAAAATGGTTGATCTATGTATGACCTCTGGAATTTTTATTTTTTAAGTGACTGTTAACAGTTAGTTTGAGGGTTGTTTGAAGTAAAAAAATAACACCGAGAACCGCGACTTAATAGTCGCGTTAGTTCTCAGTGTTTTAGCTTCTTTTGTGGAGTCGGCGGGAATCGAACCCGCGTCCAAACAAGGAAGCCTGAGGCTTTCTACATGCTTATCTTGTAATTAGATTTTAGACCAATCTCTGAGCACAAGCACCCTAATCATGGCTTAGCCTCTAAACTTGAATTGTCGCGCGAGGCGAGCGCCAATTGCATTCCTGAATTTCCCACATCTCGTTATCAAGCGCCTCAGGACGGGGGCTCTTGCAAGATGTTCAGCTCCTATACCTTGTAGAGGATTAGCATAATCGACATCCTGTCAGATTATGCGGCCAAAGCGTAAGATTCTTCGCCAGTTATAAAAGTGAAGCGGTGTATTAACGAGCTGCCCCTTCCGCGCTCGACATGCTTACATCAACCTTCGGCCTGCTGTCAAAACCAGTCGACCCCGATGTAGGGGTCAAAGATAAGAACATTCTATGCCAATATTCAGTACAGTTGGACTAACTTGGTGATTATGAAAATCGGCTTATTACGTGAGGGAAAAGTCCCCATAGACAAGCGTGTAGCATTGACCCCGCAACACGCTTCGGTATTACAGCAAACATATTCTTGTAAGGTTGTGGCGCAACCATCGCCCATCCGTGCCATTGGAGATGAAGAATATGTCGCGTCAGGCATTGCTCTGCAAGATGATTTGAGCGATTGTGATGTACTCTTTGGAGTCAAGGAGGTACCCATTGATCAGCTTATTCCGAACAAAACTTATTTTTTCTTCTCCCATACGTTCAAAAGACAGCCTTACAACGCGAAGTTGCTTAAGGCTTGTGTGGAGCGAAATATTCGTTTGATTGATTACGAGCTGCTTACTAAAAATGGAACTCGAGTCGTCTCCTTTGGTCGCTTTGCTGGCTTAGTTGGTGCCTACAATGGCTTACGTGGTTGGGGTGAAAAATATGGTCAATACAAATTGAAGCCGGCTCACGAGTGCAAGGACATGAAAGAGATGTTTGCGGAACTTAAGCGCAAAGAGTGGCCTTCTGATTTACGCATATTACTGACTGGAAAAGGCCGCGTGGCTGGTGGTGCAGTTGAGACGTTAAAGGCTTCTGGAATTCCGCAGATACCACCGGATGAAGTTTCGAGTTACGAAGGATATTTCTGGAGCCAATTGGACGTTGAAGAGTATTATAAAACAAAAGATGGCCGACCTTTTGACCGCAAGGAATTGTTTGCAGACCCAACTGGTTTTGAAAGTAATTTCATGCAGTATGCGCCATTTGCGAAACTCTACATTGCTGGGCACTACTACGACAGTCGTGCACCTTTCATTTTTACAAGAGCGGACGCCAAGCGACTTGCTTTTGCGATTACTTATGTATCCGATATTAGTTGTGATATTGATGGCCCGATAGCTTCCACACTTCGCGCTTCAACCATCGACGATCCATTCTACGGCTATTCGCCCAGTGAGGAGCAAGAGGTAGACCATAACCACCCAGAAGCAATCGGAGTCATGGCCGTAGATAATCTTCCGTGTGAGCTGCCTCGAGACGCTTCATTAAGTTTCGGAAGTGATTTGATGAAGCACGTGATTCCGGCTCTGTTTAACAGCGACGCGGAGGGGATACTTTCTAGAGCCACAGAGTGCTCTGAAGGATCGCTTACCTCAGACTTTAAGTATCTTCAAGACTACATTGACCAGGCTTAAATGTCAAAAAAGAGTGCATTACATATCGCCAAGGGAGTGAAAGAAGCTCCGTTTATCAATCCCAATTGGAAGGGAGCGAAGAGACTTAAACAGGACACAGATAGTCTTGCTGAAGCAGTTCTCCAAGGGGATATTACAGCACTTTCTGCAGCCATTACGATAGCTGAAAGCACCTCTCCTGATGATGAGATAAAGTGCAGATCGCTTATGAACCGTTTACACCCGAAAAGTGGTGGCGCGTTTCGCATTGGTATAAGTGGCGTTCCAGGTGTTGGGAAAAGTACTTTTTTAGAAGCCTACTGTTCTTTTGTATTGAATAATGATCCTGATGCACGGATTGCTGTCCTAGCTGTGGATCCTTCCAGCGAGTGGAGCAAGGGAAGTATTCTTGGTGATAAGACTAGAATGGAGTCTATCGGCAAGAGCAGCCGTGTATTCATTCGTCCTTCTGCCTCCGGAGGCCGATTAGGCGGTGTTGCAAGAAGTACTTTCGAAGCAGTGACCTTATGTGAAGCTGCAGGATTCAATTTTATTTTCGTTGAAACGGTAGGTGTTGGCCAAAGTGAGACCGTTGTGAGCAAGCTGACGGATTGTTTTCTATTTCTCGCTATGCCGGGAACCGGTGATGAATTGCAGGGAATTAAGAAGGGTATAATGGAAATGGCTGATGTTATTGCGCTTAACAAGTGCGATGGCGACCGAACTAATCAAGCCGAGCAAAGTGCTATTCAACTTCAAGGAGCACTTCAGTTAATAACGAGAACTCAAGACCATTGGCAGCCACCTGTCTTGCAAATTAGTGCTTTGAATGCCACGGGCATGGAGGAAATGTGGTCGGCACTAGACCGTTTCCAGCGTCACGGCCAGCTCAACGGATGGATAGAAGAACGCCGTCGTGAGCAACAAGAGTATTGGTTTAAATCGAATATCGGCGCCCTCTTATTTGAGAGAATGAGCGAAAAAGAAACTTGGGGTAAAGAAAGCGATTCTCTCTTAGCTCAGATTTCTAAAGGTGAGGTGAGCCCATTCGAGGCCAGTCGACGCCTTATGGATAAAATCTTGGCTTAGAACGAGCGTGCTACTTCGTGCTTGATCAACAAGATTGCCGCTTTAGTCGGGAAGATTTCAGCAGCCATTTCAGCATTAATCAACTCTTTAGCTAGATCAGATGCCGTTGCTTCTGCACCCAATGTGCCAGCAACTTTGTTAATGATGCTAACGACTTGACTTTTAGCGCTTACGACATGATTCCAAGCCTCATCGCTCACATAAACTTGTTGTGTGATATTGTAATCAAATTCTTGACGAACAGCTTCAACTAATATTTTGCGGTATTGCCCTATGGTCATAGTCCCTGGCTTGACTCTGATGACAAGATGGTTGGGAGTAATACGCTCTAAAAGCATAATGATACGCTCGAAAGCTTGCAAGCGCATTGGAAGCGATTTTTTCTGCAAGTCTTTTCTCAGATAAAAAGCACGACGCTTCTCTTCGTTGTCTACAAAATTGGACAAGAGTAAATAAGTTAGAAGCAGCATTAGCGCCGCTGGAAAAGTGTACTTGAGAATTTCAACAAATGCTTCCATGAAAGTATGTTAAGGGTAACAAATATCGTTATTTTTACCTTCCCACCATAGTAATTTAAAAATGAAAGCATTATCGCAACGCGCCCAACAGATGGGTTTACCAATGACTATCGAAATGGCGAAAAAGGCCAGAGAATTGAGCGCCACTGGAAAACAGGTAATTAGCCTGTCCCTAGGAGAGCCAGATTTTGATACTCCAGACTTTATAAAGCAGTCTGCAAATGAAGCGATGGTGCAAAATTATACGCATTATATGCCGGTACCTGGATTCGCTGATTTACGTGAATCTATTGCTGCGAAGTTTAAAAGAGATAATAATCTCGACTACACAGCAAACCAAATTGTGGTTAGTACCGGTGCCAAGCAGAGCTTGCTTAATATTTTTCTGACCTTGGTAAATCCTGGTGATGAGGTAATCATCCCGGCGCCTTATTGGGTGAGCTATATAGATCAGGTAAAGTATTGTGGCGGTGAGGTGAAGGTGCTACCAACATCGAAAGAAAGTGGTTTTAAGATAACAGCTGATGAACTAGAATCGGCTATAACAGAGAAATCTAAGGTGTTGATTTTCTCTTCTCCAAACAATCCTTGTGGGGCGATTTACAGTGGTGAGGAACTCGCAGCGATTGCCAAAGTGGTTGCCAAGCATTCCAACCTATATATTATTTCTGACGAGATTTATGAGCTCTTAAATTATGGTGAGATCGACCATGTAAGTATTGCGAGTTTCCCAGAGGTTTATAACCAAACTATAACGGTAAATGGTTTGTCGAAAGGCTTCGCTATGACTGGATGGCGTGTTGGCTATATCGGTGCTCCTGATTGGATTGCTAAGGCTTGTACTAAGTTCCAGTCGAACTTTACTTCAGGAACAAATTCGGTTGCCCAGCGCGCTTGCAAAGCCGCTGTTGAAGCAGACCCTGCTTCGGTTCAGTATATGGTCAATACGTTTGCTTCTCGCAGAGAAAAAATGGTGAGTTGGATAAACGAGATTCCTGGTTTTGAATTAGACACTCCTCCTGGAGCATTCTACATATTCCCTCGTGTTGCCGATTTGTTGGGCAAAAAGTTCAATGGAAAAGTGTTAAATACTTCTTTGGATTTAAGTATATACTTATTGGAAGAAGGCTTGGTAAGCACAGTACCGGGTGATGCTTTTGGTTTGCCAGGATATATTAGGTTTTCATACGCAGCGGCAGAAGCCGATTTGCAAGAGGCTGTGCGCCGTGTGAAGGCCGCAGTTGCGCAACTCGAAGATTAATTGGACTGGTCATGAAGATTGAATTAGCCCACGGAGAAATTATTGATAAGCATACCATTTTACTCATTAAGAGTGAGCGCATCTCAGATTCCGAGAAGCTTGCTGATATACACCGAGAAATGGAACTACTCGCCGACGGTGTAAAGTTCGTTTACAACAGTGTAGACGACCCTTCCACGATTCATAACCTCGCTGAAAAGCTAAAGTCCATTAATGAGCAGTTATGGGATGTAGAAGACGAGCTTCGTGTCTTTGAATCCAAGCAAGACTTTGGTGAAGACTTCGTTAATAAGGCACGCAGCGTATACTTTCTCAACGATGAACGAGCAGCGTTGAAGAGAGCCTTGAATGTTTTGACGGGCAGTACTATCGTTGAAGCTAAATCTTACGTTGACTACACCGTTCGGGGTTTGGATTCCCAAGAATAATGTAAATTCGATATCAGAATTTTCTTGTTTTGAGTTTCAAACAACGTTTCAATGCCTTACGAGAGCAGGTAAATATTCTCCTGTACGACAGCCGCGATTTTGTCTTAGGGGCATTGTCGAGACTTTCTTTCCTCGTTGCCTTAAGCACTATTGTGTCTTTGATCATCTTCCACGGTTATCAACTTACGGAAGAACAAAACCAAACTATTGGTTTGATTGTCAAGGCGTCTATAGGATACTATTTGGTAAAGTTTGTTATTGAAATCATCTATGATTTTCACCCATGGGCGTTCATTAAAGCAAGGCGCTGGGAAGCGATTTTGATGGTTTTCTTACTCATTGATATCCTGATGATTAATCTGCAAGGAGTAGAGCTTCTTAGCTTGCTGGGTGATGCTATTGGAGTAAGCAATCTCCAAAGTGGATTCGTATTGCTCTTGCAGTTTTATGTAATGATTATTGTCTTTCTAGAATTCGGGAAGGTAGGAGAGCGGTTGCCCGACTTTAATCTGAGTCCACCAGCTTTGTTGATCATTAGTTTTATTATACTCATAGCATTAGGCACTACTCTTTTGATGCTTCCCGAGATGACTGTTGGCACCGGAGCCTTAGACTTTATAACGGCCCTCTTTACGAGTATTAGTGCGAGCTGTGTAACGGGTTTAAGTTTAATTGATATTTCAACTATACTTTCCTTCAAAGGGCAGATTATAGTAATGATTTTGATGCAATTGGGCGGTTTGAATATAATCTCCTTTGCAGCTTTGTTTGCCATCCTTCGTGGTGGCTTTGGTATGCGTCAACAAAATTTTATGAGTGAAAACCTCGGTGAGAGCATGCAGCAAAGTGGTAAGCTTATTGGCGCTATCTTCAGATTGACTTTGACCATTGAACTTTTAGGTGCATTGGCCTTGGGTCTTATCTGGTTCCCCCATTTTGACTCTTTAGGCAATACGATGTTCCACAGTATTTTTCATAGTATTAGTGCCTTTAACAATGCAGGATTCTCCCTATTCTCAAACTCCCTTGCCACATATGGCGCGGCCCACATCCCCAACGTACACTGGGTGATTGCTTTGTTGATTGTTCTAGGAGGTATCGGTTTTGGAACCTTATCAGACGTCCTCGACCAACCTTGGCTTAAGCAGTCTATCGTCAGAAGTTGGCGCGGATTGCGCCTTGGCACCAAGTTAGGTCTGTCGGTGGCGGTAATACTTTTGATTGTAGGTGGTGCAGTTTTTGCGTTGACTTTTAGCTATGACGGTGATATAGGTACGCATTTGTCCCACAGTTTTTTCCAGAGCATTACCGCACGAACGGCAGGATTTAATACTATTCATATCGGTGCTATGGCAATGCCTGCATTACTAATGATGATTTTCCTAATGTTTATTGGGGGTGGCTCAGGATCGACGGCCGGTGGTATTAAGACTAGCACATTTGCACTAGTTTTCTTAAGTGCCGCTGCCACCATTCGCGGTAAGAAAGACATTAATTTTTATAAGAATAAGATTCCTTGGGAGTTGATGAATAGAGCTTTCGCAATCTTCTTGTTTGCCATTGTCTTCATTTTCTTAGGGATATTTGTACTAACCATCCTGGAGCCGGAGATGGCCTTTTTAGAATTGGCCTTTGAACAAGTAAGTGCCTTTTGTACGGTCGGTTTGAGCACGGGTATTACTGCGGATCTATCTTTTGGTAGCAAGATTGTTATTATGCTCAGCATGCTTGTAGGTAGAGTAGGAACCTTGACCCTCGCGTTCGCATTAAGCGGAGCACGCCCGGAATCTAACGCCTTTACTTACCCAAAGGGCAATATGCATGTAGGCTGATAAAAAAGCGGCTCCCTGTTTAGAAAAGCTGCTTCGTTGATGTCGATACCTAATTAGTTTTTGTCTTGGAAGTCCAGGTTTTTCAGTCCAATGAATTTTAGGAACTTTTTACCGTTTATTTTTAAAGTTTCTTTCAATCCTGTGACGAGCTTTTTAGATGCTGCATCGTCCGGTCTCGAAACAAATCTAGAATCGCGGTAACTCACACCTTCCTCAGGCTTAGTATAGAAATAGGTATAGAAGCTCTTTCTACTTTCTCCTTCTGGAATATTGATTTTTCGATAACCGTGTGGGCTATTGTCGTCAGTGTAGAATATAGCTGCCGTGTTGAAGGTTGGCGGAACTTTAACGATACATTCTGTCATCTCCTTGTTCCATAGCTCAAGATCGCCGCCATATTCAGGTTTCCAATTCTTGTTTAGGTAAACCAAAAGATTGATACGGCGCCATAATCCTAATTTTGGGTTCATGTTTACATCAATGTGGATATCCACATAAGAACCGTTCTTACCTTGATGCACACCAGAGCCTAGGGCGTCTGTAGTTGTGTGCAATCCTTCGATACCGGTGATACGCGATAATTGTGCATACCATTCTTTGGAAGATACTGCCTCACGAATCTTGGCAAACGATGGGTGCCAGCGCTCAAAGTGGTAATCTTCACTTTTATCCTCGTTAATACTTTTACGCTTAACGTTTAGATCCTGGATAGATGGAAAGTTTTCGAACAGATCATTGGCAATTTCTTCCGTGAAGAAATTTTCCATGACCAAATACTTACAAGGTTGTG
>CAJWZE010000007.1 GCA_913049845.1 uncultured Cryomorphaceae bacterium | reverse complement strand
TAGAGCAATACACTTTTAATGTATGGGTCCAGGGTTCGAGCCCCTGAGGGATCACCTAGAAAGCCTCCTCCTTCAAGAGGGGGCTTTTTTATGATTACAAGCGTCAGAGAAAAAAGTTTAGACCTTATTAGCTAGTCAAACTTTTCCCATTAAATTTGCAGTCCTTAGCCCAGGTGGTGGAACTGGTAGACACGCCATCTTGAGGGGGTGGTGCGAGCATTCGCGTGCAAGTTCGAATCTTGTTCTGGGCACACAAAAAACCCCGTCCGCTTTCGGTCGGGGTTTTCTTTTTCTACCTTGAACACTTTTTATGAAAGACCAGCAATCTACCCCACAAGAACCCTTGTCATTCGCGCCTCCAAGGGCCATGACAAGAATGGCTAAAACCATTCAGTTCTTCAGTACGCGTTGGGCTGCAAAAATCGCTTGGCGCTGGTTTTTAACACCCTATCCTTTTAAGATGCCAAAGCGCGAGGTACCCTTTGAGCAGCGCTTTGGTTCGCCAACAATGTTCACTCACGAAAACGGCAACCGTTATCCAGTGTACCAACTGGGCAACGGAGCTAAAAATATCTTACTCATCCACGGTTGGGGTGGCCGTTTCACGCAGTTTGGCGAAATGATTCAGGCTATGGAATCGCAATATACTCACCTACTTGAAGAGTATACAATCACCGGTTTTAATGCTGTATCTCACCGCGGTGCCGAAGGGAAACGCACTATCATGCCTGAAATCGCCGCCTGTGTTCTACAAGTAACACAGCACCTTGGCGAAGTAGACCTTGCTTTAGCTCACAGCCTAGGGTCTAATGCTACTATGTATGCTGTCCAGCATCTCGGTGCACCTATTAAACGACAAGTCTTAATTGCCCCACCAGGCCGTATCTCCGCCATGGTTGGTCTGTTTTGTGATGCCATTGGATTCAATAAAGCAGTACATAGCCAAATTATAGAAAACTTGAAAGCCAAATTCGGAGAAGACTTCAATCTTTTTAGCGCGCCCGAATTAGCCCCAAGCAACTCTATTCCAACCCTCGTATTTCACGACGTAAACGATAAAGACACGCCAATATCTTTCGGTCAAGAGGTAGGTAGGAAAATGGCCCACGGTACTTATATAGAAACTACCGGACTGGGTCACAGACGTATACTTCGTGATACCCAAGTAATAGGGCAGATCGTGAAATGGAGTTTTAACATTTGATAGCGCAAACCTTAGAGCAATATTTACCGTTAGAACAACATGAAGAAGTTATTTATACTATCCATCTTATTAATCTTGACCGTATCGTGCAATGCGCAAAACAAAACTGACATGACTATTGACAAAGGGACTTACGAGATCACAAAATCTGAACAAGAATGGGAAGAGCAACTATCACCTGAAGAATACTACGTCCTAAGACAAAAAGGCACGGAGCGTCCATTCACTGGAGAATACAATATGCATTTTGAAGAAGGCACCTACAACTGCAGAGCATGCAATGCCCCATTATTCACGTCCGATTCAAAATTTGATTCACACTGTGGTTGGCCTTCATTCGATGCAGGCATTGAAAGTGGTGCTATAATCGAGAAACTAGACAAAACCCACGGAATGATTCGTACCGAAATCCTATGTGCAAAATGTGGCGGACACCTCGGTCATGTCTTCAATGACGGCCCGACAGCTACTGGATTGCGATACTGTGTCAATAGCCTGAGCATAGCTTTTGACAAAGAAGAGGAATAGCTTTAAGTAGAACGCTTTGATATTAAACACTTGAGCATAGGACTTCTAAGAATTCAATATTTCTACGAAAAACTACTCAGAGGGTCTTGCAAATACTATGAACGTGTATATATTTGCAACCGCTCAGGGCGATTAGCTCAGCTGGTTCAGAGCACCTGCCTTACAAGCAGGGGGTCACTGGTTCGAATCCAGTATCGCCCACAACACTATAAGCTAAGTGTTTTAAAGGCTTCCAAGATATCGGAAGCCTTTTTTATGCCCTTAAGTTTTTGACTACCCTTCGTTAAGATCAATTGTGTTGCATATACGGTTTGTGAAATAAGCTATCAAAGGGGTTTTAATTGTTATCTTGTAAACAAGTAACATTCATTTTAAACTTAATACAATGAAACCTAATTTCAATAAATTATTGATTCTGTTCACTGTTATTTTTCTTTCAATAACATTAAGTGCATTTACCTATTTGTCATCATCATCTGGCGGTGGTTGCCATGTTTATGGAAAGATAAAATTTGTTGATTATGGTGAAGATTACTCCGTAAAATTTGTTGATTATGGTGAAGACCTTAGGATTAAATATGTTAGTTATGGTGAGGATGAAGTTGGAAAATGGAAGGTTGTTGATTACGGTGAGGATTATAAGATCAAAATAGTTGATTATGGTGAGGATTATAGAGTTAAGGATGTTGAATATGGAGAGGGGTGCGACTAAGTTGAACCTTTCACGAATATTATGAATTGTAGGTTGTCATAACTTTTATTTTCAGTACTAATCATTTTTCACATTAATTTTTAGAGATTAATCGTTAAAAGTTTTTTCCGGTGAACACCTTGACATCTTTGGATTAATGCAATAATGGTATTATCAAGTATATGCTATTATCCTTTACGATGCGAACGGGCGGAAAGCTGCCTAGATCATTGATAGGAATAACTTACACTGGCTACCCAATGGGCTCTTCATTAACGATAATGTGGAAGGATTGTAAATCGACACGAGCTAAGGTGCACATAACAAGGTAAGTCCGAACCTTAATAGGTCTTTAGCTGTTCTATATAAATGCAGATTATTCTTTCCATTTTTATTGCACTGATGCAACCAGCTACTACCCTCTTCGATTTCACTCCATACTCTTCTTTAGACAGCTGGTACGTGGTGAACGACGGGGTTATGGGAGGCCTTAGTGAAGGTGCACTTGAATTAACCTCGGAAGGTCACGGGTTATTCACGGGCCAAGTACGGCTAGAAAACAATGGAGGATTCACTTCTATCCGATGCGCCACAGGCAAAATCGAAACGGCAGAGGGTGCAAGCGTTCGAATGCGCATAAAGGGTGACGGGAAAAATTATCAGTTCAGAGTTAAACATAAGGCACGCGATTACCAGAGCTACATCACCACTTTCTCAACATCGGGTGAATGGCAAACCATAGAGATTCCATTGAATGAATTGTACTCCTCATTTCGTGGACGTGTTCTAGACATGCCAAACTTTAATCATAAAAGCCTTACAGAATTCACCTTTTTAATAGCGAATAAGAAAGCTGAGACTTTCGAATTATTGATTGATTCCGTGGAATTGATCCAATAATTACTCTTCAATATCACAATCCTCCGGCCAAGTAGGGTCACCAAAAATTTCAGTCATAAAACTTGGCGCTTTTTTTCCATTTAAAACACCAGCCGCTCCCCGAAACATCCCGCTTGAGTTGAAGGTCCAAGTACTATTACCCTTAGCATCAAGCGCAATTAAACCGCCATTTCCAGCATCCGAGTTGAGTACTCCAAAGATCACCTCACGCGTACTTTCCTCCAAGGTCAATCCTTGGTATTGCATGCGCGCGTTGACTTGAAAAGCCACGTTGTTACGTATGTAGTATTCACCATGACCAGTACAGCTAACTGCCGCACCATTATTATCAGCATATGTTCCAGCACCTATAATGGGCACATCGCCAACACGTCCATACTTTTTGCCCATCATACCACCTGTGGAAGTTCCAGCGTATAGGTTGCCTTGTAAATCTAAGACTACAACCCCAACCGTACCGTTCTTCTTGATTTGTTGCCAGCGTTCGTATTGCTCTTTACGTCGCGGCGTAAGGAAGTATTCATTGTCTACAAACTCATGATTTTGAGTCTTGGCAAACTCCTCAGCTCCTCCGCCAATGAGCAAGACATGAGGGGTCTCCTCCATAACCGCCCGCGCTAACTTCGCAGGATTCTTAATATGCTTTAACCCTGCTACAGCTCCCGCCATTTTGGTGGAACCGTCCATAACAGAGGCATCTAATTCTACTTCGCCCTGATCATTAAACACGGCACCTTTACCCGCATTGAAATGAGGATCGTTCTCGAGCATGGTGAGGCACTCCACAACGACGTCCATCCCATTGGCGCCATAAGTAAGCATATTATAACCCACCTTCAATACGGCCTGCAGCGCAGAATCATACTCCGCGATTTGGTCATCGTTATAATACTTACGCTCTATTCCGCCCGCTCCTCCATGAATGAGAATAACCGGTCCATCGAACTTAAAAAACTGGTGGTTCTGCGCAGGGAGCAGGAAGGGTAATAAGGCGGCGAAAAAGAGGAGATGTCGCATAAGAGTATAAGTTCATTTAAAAATACAGGGGTTGAAACTAACTATCGTCTTAAAAATACAAAGTGAATTGGCACAAGAAAAACTTGAATAGCATAGAAAATGCTCGTACGATTGTAAGAATTCTACACATCTTCAAAATAGTCCAAAATAACAACGCCTTCACCACCACAAACAGGCAGGCTTGAAACGCCCTATACTAACGGCAGAGAAAAAACCTCAACGACAAGGCACATCTACGATATTTGGCGTGCCTAGATCAGGCAGTTTTCATAATGCGGTGCATCGTACTTTTACTTACACCAAAATACCGCGCGATCTCGGTCTGAGAACAATATTTTTCTATGCCTGAAAATCTTTCTTGGATGTATTTCCAATATTCTACCTTATCCATCATCTTCATCTTGAGTAGACGGAGCTTTCTCATTTGAACGAAGTGTGAATTAATGTGCAGTAGAACATTTCGCATCGGATCGTTTATAATGACAAAATTCTTCCATTCTCTGTAACTAATTCTATATGCCGAACCCGGAGTATACATAATGGAATCGGTTTTAGCCGGACCACCCCACAATAGACTATTTTCATCACAGATAAAGATTCCTGGCTCAGTCATCCCATTGAGCATCTTTGTTCCGTCTTCGAGCAGAATGCGGTCAAAACCATAGCCAAAATGTATATACCAAAGGTATCCTTCCTTGTCACCCATCTTCCACAAGTTTTCGTGCGCTTCAAAGTGAATAGGTCCTTCAAACAAGGCCGAAAATTCAATGAAAAAAGGAGTCTTTTCAGGGAAACCTGTTAATTGACTGAGCCTTTTTGCGATAATCAAATCTCCTTTCTTAGCCATCGTTAAATGCTATTTTTATATATGACTTTAAAGATGACTTTGAGATGTCCAGATAGTTGGCTATATCCATTCTCGGCACCAGGCTCAAAAGTCGTTTATTAGCTTTTAACCATTCCAAGCTGTAACTTTTACGATCTAGACCGAGATTATTGATGAACTTCTGATAAGTAAAGGCCGCCATCAATGAAGCTTGAACATTTAATGCACTGGCCAGTAGTGGCTGTTCTTGCTGCCACATATCCGATTTTAAGGGTAATAAGAGCATTTCGATATCCTCATAAATTCTCCAATAGCTCCCCTGTTTATTATATACATTATCTATTTCCGTTGATAAGAACAAATCGCCTTCTTGGTAGAAGTGTGTTATCGCTTCGCGACCTTCAAAATCGTGTTTGACTCCAATGACTCCACGCACTAAAACACATATACAATCATGTATATCTATGGCTGAATACTGAAATATACCTGGCTGCTGAATAAAAGTTTGGACGTATCTAGAAAGCTTTACATTACGCACAAGACCTCTTTGGTCTGGATGCAACAAATCAATCAACTTGCTCTTCAATAATGCAACGTTTACGTGGGCTTGGGTCAAAATGAAAGGGTTTCAACGTGTTATTATATTGTCTTTCTAAGATATTAGAATTTAATCACAAAACAACTTGAAGATCACTTTTTTAGAATCTATCTCTATTTATCAATTCGAATTCCCATTGGGTTAAAATGAAATAAAAAATAATTTTCACTTAAGTGTTCTAGAAGCCGCTTAACCGTCCGCATCTAAAAAAATCAAGCCTCATCGGGTACGAAACTTTAATCCAATCACTCTAGAGAGCAACTTAGAAATTGAACACATTCTAATGGTCAACGAAGCGGGACAGTCTATATCAGAATTCGATTCGAATTAACTTGAAATAAAAAAATCCGGGCCCTTTTACCTAGGAATAACCTTTGTCAACGGACGGTGTGCCGCTATAAAAGTTAATGTAAATGAGTGAAAACTTGTTCACCTCAGCAAAAGGCCGGCATTTCGGTGGTCTTTTTTTATCTTAAGGGCGCTAACATCACAACTATGGGAAAATTTCGATACCTCTTTGTTTTCACATTACCGATTCTCGCACTTATTAGTTTTCACTCATTCGGACTTTGGTCGTATTTACCCGTAATTGAAGCCTTTGTCTTTATTCCCTTAATGGAATTTCTATTTACTCCCAATACGAGCAACTTGAATCAAGAACAGAGAAACAAAACGACAACAGATAGTTTTTACATTTGGGCATTACGATTGACAGTTCCGGTGCAAATTATCTGTGGAATTTATCTAATGGTTCAAATCTCAATACCGTTAGATAAAGTAACCCTTATTGGCCGAATCCTCTCTTTCGGTATAATGTGCGGCGTCATTGGTATCAATGTTGCTCACGAATTAGGACATAAAACCAACAAAATAGACCAATTTTTGGCCAAAATATTACTTACCACTACTCTATACACACACTTCTTCTTAGAGCACAACTTTGGTCACCACAAAAATGTTGGAACGCCTGATGACCCTTCATCAGCACGACGCGGTGAATGGATATATAGCTTTTGGCTACGCTCTATTGTCTTCAGCTACTTCAGTGCATGGAAGATTGGTATTCAGCTCAGTAAAGGAAACCTACTGAAGAATAAAATGCTGCACTATACACTGTTCCAGCTGTTACTAATCGCAATTATCTTGGAAAATTTCGGTAGTACAGGGTTGGTTGGGTTCTTTGGTGCGAGCATAACTGGATGGATTTTATTGGAAACCGTTCAATACATTGAGCACTACGGATTATCAAGAGATAAGGTTAGTGACTTTCGATATGAAAATGTACGTCCCGTGCACAGTTGGAACAGCAATCATATGTGGGGACGAGCTATACTATTTGAATTAAGTCGTCACAGTGACCACCATTATCTGCCGAACAAAGAATTCCCACTTCTTGATCATCACGACGACAGCCCACAGCTGCCTACAGGGTATCCAGGCATGATGATTTTAAGTCTTATCCCTCCTTTATTCATGAAGATTGTTCATCCCCGTATTCCATAGCATTCATAACGAAATCACTATATATCGACATAATCATTATCCGCCTCAAGACATAGATATCAAATCTGAAGCTTTTAGCCACAAAGCAAGCATCTATCTCAACGACAGCAACACGCCGTTTCGTATGAAGAGTCGGGGTCAACTAATTTTGTGTAACGCCTTAAACTTGTTGTGAATCAAGAGCATAAGCACGCCAAATGAGACACCTAGGATAATCAGGCCTTGACTAAGTAGTCCTTCCGCTGTAAAAGAGAGCTTTAGTAAAACCGTAGATATTACGAAAGATGAATTCCGTATGATTACTGGGAAGTTGTCCGTGTATAACAAAGAAAGCAATAAGATAATCACGTCAGAAATAATCAAGAAGTTGTAGAATTCCTCGAAGAATATAGCATTAATCTCAATCATATTGGTTTCATCAATGTGATTGAAGATGGGAATAGCCCATTCCACAAAGCTTCGAATACCCAAAAGGATGAACAAGAAGAATAGTCCGATACTCAAGTAGTGCTTATACTTCACAAATCGCTTGATGTTCGCTCCGAGCTCTTTCTGTTCCTGTTCTTCAAAGGCGTCATAGCGCAACGAACCACTGAGTTTATAAAAAGAATAAATCAAGAAGAACAGCAGCATTACACTTAGCAAGTCCACGTAGAGATTCACATTATGGTCGCTTAGCCAAAAATCTGATTTCAAATCAAGCGCGGCCATATCTTTAAACAACCCTCGAATCAAAATCAGAGCGATAACCTCATACTGCTTTGCGATATAAAGTGTGGTACTTCTCCTTAAATAATAAATCATCAAATACGCCTCATAGACTAATAAGATGGAGAACGGAGTATAGATTGCACTAATTGGATCTTTCAACAAAGAAGCATTTATACCGCCGGGAATGTAGTCGCGCAGTAAGTGCAAAATAAGATGGACAATAAAACTTAAGATGGCTGCATAGAGCATCCCTCGACCAAGCGACTTTCTAAATGCATATGTAAAGACAGGTATAACCATTTCTTCATTCTTTTGCGTTAACAAGTTATAACACATTAAGTTCAAGGCTACCCTTGATGGCTTTAAACATAAGCACTAAAAAAATAAGCAGGTAAGTATAGTTACCTTTACCGCCCATAAAATGTCCAATCATGCTAAATGTATCTAACGTCACGCTTCAATTTGGGAAGCGCATACTATTCGAAGATGTTAATATCAAGTTCCACGGTGAACGTTGTTATGGACTTATTGGAGCCAATGGAGCTGGTAAATCAACTTTCTTAAAAATCCTCAGTGGTGAGGTAAGCCCAAATTCAGGAAATGTCAGTTTAGAGAACGGCAAAAGAATGTCCGTACTATCTCAGAATCACTTTACCTTTGATGAAGAAACCGTACTAAATACGGTTATCCGAGGAAACCAACCCTTGTGGGATCTAATGCAAAAGAAAGATGCCATTTACATGAAGACGGATTTCAATGAGCAAGACGGCCTTATTGCAGCTGACCTTGAAGTTCAGTTTGAAGAGATGGATGGCTGGAATTCTGAAAGCGATGCAGGAAACCTGCTAAGTGGCCTAGGCATCTCCACCGATGACCACTACACTCTGATGAAGGATATGGAGGGCTCTGCAAAGGTTCGTGTACTGCTTGCACAGGCACTTTTTGGTAATCCAGACCTTCTTATTCTCGATGAGCCAACGAACGATTTAGATCTCAAGACTATTTCCTGGTTAGAGGATTTCCTAATCGATTTTAAGAATACGGTAATCGTTGTGAGTCACGATCGTCACTTTCTAGATACAGTTTGTACTCACATCGCCGATATCGACTTCAAACGAATCAAACTTTACACGGGTAACTACAGCTTTTGGTATGAGAGTTCACAATTGGCACTTCGTCAACGTCAAGCAGCCAATAAGAAAGCAGAAGATAAGCGTAAAGAACTACAGGAGTTTATTTCTCGTTTCGCGGCCAATGCATCGAAAAGTAAACAGGCTACTTCTAGAAAAAAGATGCTTGATAAGATTAATGTTGACGAAATTCAGGCATCCTCAAGAATGTACCCTGCAATCATTTTCGAGCAAGAGCGAGATGCCGGCGACCAGATTCTCGAAGTCGACGGCCTTACTGCTCACGACAAGCAGGGTAATGTTCTTTTCCAAAACCTAAGCTTCAAACTCAATAGAGGTGATAAAGTAGCTCTGCTTTGTGACGACCACAGAATTCTTACCGTACTTTATGAAATCCTGGCTGGAAAACAACAGCCAAGTACTGGCTCTTTCGCTTACGGACAAACCATTAAGCACGCTTACTTGCCTAACGATAATGCGGCATTCTTTGAAACTGAGGACAACCTTATTGATTGGCTACGTGAATACAGCCCTAAAAATAAGGACGAGGTATTCGTACGAGGATTCCTAGGAAAAATGCTTTTCTCTGGAGAAGAGGTATTCAAAAGTGCTAGTGTACTATCCGGGGGTGAAAAAGTTCGCTGTATGCTCAGTAAAATGATGCTTGAACAAGCGAATCTCTTATTCTTAGACGAACCCACCAACCACCTCGACCTTGAGAGTATTCAGGCGTTGAACAACGGTATGAAAGATTTCAAAGGAACCTTGATGTTCACCTCACACGATCATACAATTAATCAGACTGTGGCAAACCGAATTATTGAAATCTTCCGTTATGGGGTGTTAGATAAAATGGTAGAATACGACGAATACATTTCCAATACTAAAATTTCGGCGCAACGCAAGCAGATGCTTGGGTCTTGATAATAGGGACAGAGACTTATAAATACGGCTTTTGCCCTCTTTTTTTACCTTATCGCCTCGAAAACAAAAACACATGCTATTGCTAACAGGTGCTATTAGTGACCGTGGAAGGATTCGAACCTTCAACCGCTTGATTCGTAGTCAAGTACTCTATCCAGTTGAGCTACACGGCCATGTGCCCTGGTGGGAGGGCAAATATATAGTAAAAACTTAGGCTCGTACAAGCGTAAAATAATTTTTTGGAAATAAATTTTAGTGACGATTTACCTTTGATGGATAGCTTATTGAATCTCAACAGTCAAGCCTACATCTAGCATTAAATCAGCCTTTGAGCGCAATTGGTCGTAGGAGCCCGACATCACCTGACACCTCCCTTTATAGTGGGTAATCCATGCGCACTGCTCGGCCTGTTCCTCCGTGTGATCACATACAGTGCACAGGACTTCAATAACAAAGTCAAATGAATTGTCATGATCATTAAACAAGACCAAGGACTGTTCCTTTAAAACAACAGAATCATAGCTAGGTTGATATTTTTCTTGAGAACTCATGTTGTAAAAATAAGCTCAAAAAGGAATTCTTTCACCAGTTTGTCCAAGTACTTTTTCAAAAAAATTAAAAACCTCTTTGGACAAATTATTTTATGTCCTTGATACCAAAGCGACGCTTGAGAAGCATGATTTTACCTTTACCAGCTAGGTTGTACGTGAACGCTGGCTGGTCACCTTTTGCGGCTACGCTGCGTTCCTTAAAATCTTTAGCTACTATACTTGCGTTAAATTCTTCATCGCTGGTTCGTAAGCTCATAACAGTGCCTTTAAAGGCGATGTAGAAAAAATCAGTCCCATTATCTAAATAAAGTGTAATCTCACTGCCCCTTCGACGCTCTTTTATTTCCATCAGGCAATCGACCTCAGCAAAAATTGGAACATTATAGATGTTTTGAATAAATGCCTTGCCGTCGCTTCTAAAACTCTTGTAACGCCCGCTGTATTTTAGTTTTATTCCACTCATCACGAGGGTTTGACTAAGCTCTTTTGGGAATCCACCGTCCTCTTCAATGTAAATTAAATCACTCAAAAACTTTAATCCTGCCTTCTGACCTAGGAGACCATAAATTCCTTGCACATAAGCCTCATCGTCGCTTCTTAAGGTGCCCGATCCGTCCGAGAAGAGTCCGCCGACAAGCTCCCAAGCATCTTTATCCACTGGGGCATCCAAGATCCATACTGCATCAATGTATATATCGTCTTTATCCAAATCGTGACGAACCTCACCGGCCATTGCCATAGTTAGGCCACCAGAATTTTTAAAAACCTCTATAGAACCTGTAGCATATAGGTCACAATCGTAGTTGTGGAATATTAGATAAGGATCAGGTGCGGAGTTATCCTTGAGTTTCTCATATGTGGTAATTACATAGCCCTCTTCTTGATGGTCGTAGAACAACACACCAGTGGCCGAGAGCAATTCTATATCTGCACGGTCTGCATATTTCGACAGAAAGTTACTGTGGCCTCCAAGGCTATCTTGGGAAATGTAGATACCATTAAAAGTGTTATCTCGAAGTTGTAAGGGATTATTCTCGGGCAATTCAATAACAATGTCTGTAGGGTCGACATAGCTGGCAATATCAAACCAAGTAGTTTGAAGGTTACGGCATTCGTTTTGGATAAGAATTGAGCCCTTGAAGAACATAGGTTGCTGGTCGGCTTCGAGCCGAACCTTCCCTCTGTATCCGAAATAGGGGCTCAAAAAGAAGTCGTCCTTCTCCTCTATTTCCGCTATACCAATAGTCATACCTGCGGTATCTAGCTTGATGCTTTCAAACTCTATGGGCCAAGTAGAGCCTTCTTCATCGAGGTAATCGTACATGCCGTGCGCTGTATAGCGGTAATGTCCTCTAATATATGTTGTTGCCTCGTAAAAGGCGTGAAGTTTTGAGTAGCGGTTGGCAATAATCTCCGAATTCTTGAGTGCATCCATAGCCGCATTCATACGCACCACCACATAGCCGCTATCTGGAATGATACGTGCATCAGCCACTTCTATTTCTGGAACATCGAAGGCCTCAAGTACACTTGGCGCCAGGTCAAAGCGGGCAAATCCTGCACTAAAATCTAAGCTATCCTGTAACGGATGAGTACTGACCAGGTAAGCCTCTTCGCCGGTATTCTGCTTAATGTCTACCCTGGCTTTATCCATATGCCATTCAGCATGGTCCATGTAAGCTATGTATTGATTGGCAGGAAATTCTATGAAACTTGCCGGGTCTAATTTATCAAAGACCCCTTCACGCTTGAAAAAATCTACGCGGGCCGAACTTTCCAACATCTCGAAGGCCCATTGCTCGTCACTACTTTTTGTTTTCACCCGGAAATCTTGCTCGCCGCTCTCAAACGAACCTCTATAGAAGGTATAACCCTCGTTTTCGCTGTTGTGCTTGGCAGTAAGGTATCTGAGCTCTCCAGTACCAAAGAGTCCAGTAGTGCCGTAGGTGAGCTGACCCTCAGCTATAACATTTTGTGGGCCGTACATACCAAAAGGTATAGCTCTAGATTCAGCCTCAATGTAATCACTATATGGAAACCAATGGAACGGATTATCTCTGCCTGAGGCCTGAGGATTTCCATTGCCTGTAAATTCTTCTTCGATATCAAATGTTGTCGCCCTTCCCTCGGCATCATCCGGGAACATAAGGATGTCAGGACAGACGGTCAAGCTCTGGAGGTATTGAATCTGCCCTTCTGCATGAAGCCCATTATTAGAGAGAGCAATTTCGCCTTCAAAAATGCCTTTGCTGCGGTAATTTGGTGTTGGCAGCATAATTGTGGAAAATCCAAGTGAATAGTCAGGCATCACCTGAAGGGGTTGTTGAAAGACTGGGAAGATATCCGCGCTGTGGAAGGTGGCATCGAAAAGTATACCGTCCGTAGTCGTATTGTCTAAGGAGTCGATAGTAAACGGCTCTACAGCCATATAGAATCTTGAACGTTCGTAGATACCATCGTGAATCTTTTTATCGTCGTAGTAAACGAATGAGTTATTAAGTGCTTGAAAAATTGGGTACTCAGGATGGTACTCCTGAGAACTCTTGTTGTCCGGCTGGTCAATCAAAAGTTGCCCCTGAAGGTCAGAAAGAACGGTCTGAACATCGACGAGTGACGCACGCTCTCCCGGTGCTGGATTAAACTCTCGAACCTTAAAGCGCATGGAATCGATCTGTGGCATATCCACGCGGAATCCCTGGTAATCAAAGGTGTATCCCTGCCCCCAATAATTGAAAAGACCGGCGTTGATTTGTCCATCGAAGGTAAAATCCATGTCTTTCTTCATAGTAATTCTACCACCGCGTGGATAGAGGTTGACTTGTTGCGAATCACTTACAGCGATACGCTGTACACCCGCTATATCCATTTCATAGTTGAGTAGAGATATCTGGGCGTTGCTCCCTTGGCCGATACGTGAAACGAATTGAATCACATCATAATCGCGCTTCCCGGTCCAATTCTCCAAGTATTCAAATAATCGGTCGGTAAGTGTGATGGTCTGCGCGTCAACATCAAACTCAACAAAGCCTTGAATGGCCATTTCAAGTAGGAAGCGTTCACCACTTTCGGGATTCATACGCAAGGCATAGGTCAGCTCAAGCAACGGCATGTTTTCATAGCCATACCCATAAGCTGCATTCTTCAATTCAATAAGGGGATGCGTTCTTTGAAGTCCTGCAATCTGCTCCATTCGAGCGATACGAAAATACTGCTTGGATTCAAATACAGCGGACTGTTGAGAACCTAGATTGAGGTTGCGCAAGGATAATTTGGGTTTGCCTTGGTTCCAAATGAGCTGGTCTACATTCATATCCATTCCGTGGTAGGAATCCGTCCAAGAGCTGAGGCCTAGGCCTGTTTTATACCGGATAATGCGCACTTGACCAGAACGTGGGTCGAAGCGCATTTCACAATACGGATGGTAGAGGCTGTCCTCGCCAAGGTGCGCCGTTACCTCAACCCGGCCAGAGCTTAGTAGGGAATCTCTGAAGAGGAAACGACCACTGCGTAAAGTGATAATGGTGTCATTATTGTAGGTGAACTGCACCTTCGCCATAGCACTGTCCGGCGACAGTCCATAGTAGTTGGGACCCACAACACCTAAACCACCTCGGAAGTGTACCTCATTGTACACATTGGGAAGTAAAAAGTCATTTTTATAGCTGACAAAGCGCGGGTATTGGGCACTGCGCTGGGCACGGGCACTCAATCGCTCCTCAAAAATGCCTTGAAGTGGCTCGCCATAGAGTTCCGGCGCATATAGGATGGCAGAATCTGCTTTGAAATATCCCTGGCGTGTGTCGAGTGACCAAGAGGACAGTTCTCCGTACAACTCATCTTCGTATTTACCTACACGGCCCCAAAATACTGTGCCGCCGTTGGCTTCAAGACGACTAGTACGCGGATAGAATCGACCTGAAGTACCTATGACAATGGTGCTGTCTTGACGGTAGCGTCCAATGATGTCGCCATCACCGATGATAAAGTAAAGTTCTTTCTGGTCGAACTGCATGCTCCATTCGCTGTAGGGCGCCTTCCAGATTAAATCATTTTTTACGTACAAGCGGTGCCTAACTATGTTTAAATAGAGCTGGGCAACGTAATCTTTAGTACGAGAAGAAGGATTAGAACGGATGTAAGTGTTTAGGTGATCGACCACTTTAAGTAAAGTACCATACTCCTCATTGTTGTGGATGTATGCAGTAATTCGGAACAATTCTTCCCAAGTATCAGGATCGGTGATTCGCTTGCGCAGCATGTTGTTGCACAGGGTAATCCAATCCACCTCAAAATCCTCATCAATAGCATAGGTAACGTCAGGAAGTAATGAATCTGCAAAGAGCGACTTCTGCTCTTTCGGTAGTTTGATAAGCGTGGTAAACTCCTCTGAGAACTGATCAATGGTTGTAAAGCGGACGACCTTCTGTGCGCTCATTTGTAGCGAGAGCAGCAGTGCTAGAAACCATTCGAATTTTCTCATTACTTCACCATTTTAAGGCTGCGCCATTGTTCGCGCTCTTTTACACCTACGTAAGTTAACCCCGCAGCCGATGCAGATTCACGAAGTGCAGGAATGTTTTCCTCATAAAAACCGCTAAAGAATATGGTCCCTCTTTCTTTCAACGCACTTGCGTATACCTCCATATCTGCGAGCAGCACATTTAGATTGATATTGGCACAGATAATATCAAATGTGCCTTCTATGGCGTCCGCACCGCCAGCATTAGCGGTCATTCTGCTTTGATTACGCTCGGCATTTTCCAATGTATTTTCGACACACCATGTATCAATATCGATACCATGCACCCTTGAAGCACCGCGCATATCCGCAAGAATTCCTAAGATACCAGTCCCACAGCCAATATCGAGTACTTCTTGATCGCTTGTATCTGTTTCAAGAAGCCACTGAATCATCATCTGTGTGGTTTGGTGATGCCCGGTTCCAAAAGACATTTTGGGCTCTATGAGCATGGGATATTCAAAGCCTTTTTTCTCCTCGTGGAAAGATGCTCGAATATAAACGCGCCCATCAACTTCGATAGGATCAAAATTGTTCTCCCATTCCGCGTTCCAATTGACCTGTTGAATTTCCTGAGTTGAAAAGCTCGTTTGCACATAATCCCAAAGGAGCGCTTCCTTCACGGCAGCTTCATCGTAATCTTCTTTAATGATATATGCCTCAAAACCTTCTGCTGTTTCTGCAAAGCTTTCAAAGCTTAAGGTGCCAAGTTGGGCAATAAAAATGTCTCGGAAAGGCTCTAGAGGCTGAATCTTCACCGCGACTTTAATATAAATAGGCGTATCCGACATCGATTATGCGTTTGTTCTAGCAGCAATAATCGTTGTGAAATCTTCTGCTTTTAATGAAGCACCGCCGATCAAACCACCATCGATATCTGGTTGAGCGAACAGTTCAAATGCATTACCTGGCTTACAAGAACCCCCATAAATGATTGTAACATTTTCAGCAGTTTCTGCATCAAATCGATCTGTGAGCCAAGCACGTATACCTGCATGTACCTCTTGCGCTTGATCTGGTGTAGCTACCTCACCGGTACCAATAGCCCAAACTGGTTCGTACGCCAAGATGATATTATTCATGTCTTCAGCGATAAAGCCTTCGAGGCCTGCAGCACATTGCCCAAGGATTAAATCCATGTAAATACCGTTTTTACGCTCTTCCAAAGTTTCACCGATACAGTAAATAGCAACCAATTCGTTGTTCAACGACTGCTCAATCTTCACTTTGCAGCTATCATTTGTTTCTCCAAAATACTTACGACGCTCGCTATGACCAATAATAACTGCATCCAGGTCCATGCTTGCTAGCATAGCAGCACTAATCTCCCCAGTGTAAGCACCGCTGTCTTTTTCGTGTACGTTTTGTGCAGCAACTGCGATGTACTCGTTGTCCACCAAAGCTCCTACCACATCACTCAAATACAATGCAGGCGGCGTGATGATTACACCCGTCTCACCTACCACCTCTTCCGTAAGAGAAGCCTTAAGTAAATCGACCAATTTCATCGCTTCTGCGTAAGTAGTATTCATTTTCCAGTTTCCAGCTACGATTCTACGTCTCATTATTTCTGTTGTTTTTGATGTGTCTGTTAAAACAATTCTGCCCGAACCCTAGGATCCAAAATGGCATATGCTATATCCACTAAGGTGGTTATGATAACAAAGATGGCGGCAATGATCAAAACACATCCCATTGTCACCGGCAAATCTCGCGTATTCAATGCTTCTACTAGCAGTTTTCCCATACCGTTCCAACCAAAGATGATTTCAACGAAAACCGCACCGGCCAGCAACGAAGCGAACCACCCACTAACTGCGGTAATGATAGGGTTACTTGCCACCGGAAGAATGTGGCGAAGGAGCACACGACGCTCCGGAATCCCTTTTGCCCTTGCCGTACGAACAAAATCCATCGCCCCGACTTCTATGATGCTATTACGGGTCAATTGGACAATGACTCCAATGGGACGTATACCAAGGGTAAGTGAAGGGAGTATTAGATTTCTCAGCTGAAGGTAACGCTCCCCGCTGTAGTCGTCTACCTCGTACAAGGAACCGGTCAAGCTAAGCCCAGTCCAAGGTCCCAGCAAATAGGCAAATAACCATGCAAGGAGCACTGCCGTAAAGAACGAAGGCAAACTCATACCTAACGAACTCAGAGTAGTCAATACGTGATCCATCCTATTGCCCTCATTATAAGCGGCTATGGCGCCTAAAAACATCCCCAACAATACTGCAAAGCCAATGGAAGTCGCAGCAAGCAGCGCGGTATTTGGAAAGGTTGCTGCGATAAGTCCACTGACCGATTGGCCTTGTCGTTGGAAACTCTCTCCTAAATCTGGTGCCGA
The DNA here is from genome assembly GCA_913049845.1 of uncultured Cryomorphaceae bacterium. GTDB lineage: Bacteria > Bacteroidota > Bacteroidia > Flavobacteriales > Schleiferiaceae > UBA10364. The sequence continues at coordinate 31,250 of CAJWZE010000007.1, read as the reverse complement.
AAGGGTAAATCCATCACTTGTATCAAAGGGTAGTATCCTACCCAAGTAATTAATATACTGGACAGCAACAGGCTTATCCAAGCCATATTTAGCTCGAACGGCAGCGAGGGCCTCAGGATCTTCGCGCTTACCCAGCATCATTTGGGCGCTATCGCCAGGAACAATAGTAAACAAAAAGAAAACAAGCGTGGCAACCCCCCAAAGGGTGAATAAAGCCAATGCTATTTTTCGCGCTGCAAACGCCATTACCTCGGGCTGTCGTTGTGATGGTATTTCTTGACCACTCGGCCTTTATTCAAAACCACCCATCCTGGATTAGAACGCACCATAGTTTTTAAGGTAGTTTCATCGGTAAAAGCAAACGGCGTTTTATTTGAAAGACCGTAGCTCGCGAAATCTTCGGGCATTGATGCACTAAGCACCATGTGGGGCGTGCCTTCGCCAGCAAGCTTCTCAAGGGTCGGCAAGACATTACTCCATCCTTTATCAGAAGTCTTCGCGTGGTTATAAGCCACCAAAAGCCAAATTTCATCCATCACCAAAATGCTGTCAGTGAGATTGCCGTAATCGTTCATGATGCTAAAATCATGCACTGGAGGCTCATACCCTTCCGCTACTTTAATTGTCTTGCTTAGTTCACTGAGCATCGTCCACTCAGTCTTCTCCCACCACTTTTCGCTAATGTATTCACTAGAAGTGATTTCCGTTATTTCACCTGCTTCATTCCGCAAAGTATAAATGACCTCATATTTCGGCGGCTCCAAGCCAAGCTCTTCCGCCGGCTTCATGCCTTCGATGATGCTTAAGCCTTCAGCATATGGACGGAAATCGCGAGAAGGCAGGTGATTCATAACTTGATAGGTAAATACAATGCTGAATCCTAATCCAACGGCCATCAGGATATATGAAGTGATTTTTGGAACGCTGCTAAATATTTCCTTTTCGCCCCACCACAAAATGATGATAAGCACGCATAGAACCACATCTTTATAAAAAGACTCCCAAGGTGTAAGTGGAATAGCATCCCCAAAACAGCCGCAGTCTGTAACTTGATTGAAATAGGCGCTCCAGAAGGTCAAAAACGTAAAAAAACCAATCATTCCACTTAGTGACAGAAGAACAACGCGTTTCCAGCAGCCTAACAACAATGCTAAACCTAAAAGCACCTCGACAGCGACTAAAATAATGGCCAGCGGCAGGGCCAGTGGTTCAAATATGGTAAGGTTCAGCACTTCTTCGCTGAAGTACTCTTCGAGCTTGAAACTAAATCCTACCGGATCATTCATCTTTACCAATCCGGAGAAAATAAACAGTCCGCCTACAAGTACTTGTGCGATTCGGGTTAGGAATGATTTAAACATATTAGGTCGCTTGTTCAATGAACTTAATTAACGCAAAAACGCTGTAATTGATTATGTCGAGGTAATTGGCATCCAAGCCTTCACTCACCAAAGTCTTGCCCTGGTTGTCCTCAATTTGCTTCACGCGTAAAAGTTTCTGTATGATCAGGTCGGTAAAGCTGGACACGCGCATGTCACGCCATGCCTCACCGTAGTCATGATTCTTCTTTAGCATCAGCTTCTTCGCTTCATTGGCTTTGTCGATATACGCTGCCGACGCCTCTGCCCAATTCATATCCGGTTGTTCTGCTATCCCCTTATCCAATTGAATTAACGCCATGATGCTGTAATTCAAGATCCCTATGAACTCCCCTTCTAGCGGATCGTCCACCAACTGCTCACCCTTCAGCTCAATGCTTCTTAGGCGCTGCGCTTTAATAAATATTTGATCGGTCAAGGATGGCAAACGCAAAATGCGCCAGGCCGTTCCGTAATCTTTTCCTTTTTTCTCAAAAAGACCGTGGCATTTAGAAAGCACGGCATCGAATTGTTCAGCTGTATTCATTTATTAGCTTTGCTTCTAGAACGAAGATACGAAGAACAATGACGGAGTTTTTACTAAAGATAGAAGGGACAATTCACACCTTATCCACACCGTGGGTAATGGGAATATTGAACATCACCCCAGATTCTTTCTTTGAAGGAAGCCGATTCTTCAGTGCCGAAAAGGCCGCCCAGCGGGCGGAAGAGATGATCGCTGAGGGCGCTAAAATCATTGATATTGGTGGGTATTCATCGCGCCCAGGAGCAGATTCAGTTTCCCCTGAAGAAGAATGGAGGCGCCTTGAAACGGTCATTCCATTGGTACGCGCCGTGGTGGATAAACATCCGGGCATATTCATTTCTGTGGATACTTTTCGAGCGGGGGTCGCTGATAAAGCAGTGGGCGCAGGCGCGCAAATTATTAATGACATCAGCGGTGGAAATTTTGACGAACGTATGTACGAGGTAGTTGCCAAACTTCAGGTACCCTACATCATAATGCACATGCAAGGCAATCCAAGCACGATGCAAATGAACCCTACTTACGAGCACGTTACACAAGACATCGTAAAATTCTTCAGCGAAAAATTACCGAAGCTGCACGCTATGGGTATTTACGACACCATTGTTGATGTGGGCTTTGGATTTGGAAAAACTCTTGAGCACAACTATCAATTATTGCGCGAGCTTCACGCGTTACAGCTGTTGGGCCGCCCAATACTCGCTGGTATGAGCAGAAAAAGTATGATTTACCGAGCTTTGGACAATACAGCCGATGAAAGTCTGAACGGTACCACTGCATTGAACATGGCCGCGCTCCTGCAGGGAAGTAACATATTGCGCGTACACGACGTGAAAGAAGCGGCGGAAACCATTACCTTGTTTAACGAATTGATGCCTGAGGGCGTCCACCACTTACTCTATTCATGGGAGCGTTAAACTTCGGAGTGCTCGACGCACTAGATATTATCATTGCAGCTTTCTTGCTGTACCAGATTTATCGGTTGCTTAAGGGAACTGCTGCAATCCGTATCCTGCTTGGGATGGTCGCTATTTATCTTTTGTATCGTCTAGTACAATTACTTGAAATGCGCCTCCTCAGCGAATTCCTGGGCTCCTTTATGGGTGCGGGACTCATTATTTTAATAATTGTCTTTCAACAGGAGATTCGAAAATTCTTACTTGTAGTTGGTTCGGCCACCTTTACTCGTCGTCAGGGCTTACGAAACTTACTGAAACTGACAACGGAGGACGAGGGTGCAAAAGCTGATGTCGATGCTATGGTTAGTGCCTTGGTAGAGTTGGCCGCAACAAAAACTGGTGCCCTTATTGTAATCAAACGCACCGATCCCCTAGGATCTTTTGCTTCCAGCGGTTCATCAATGAACGCAGACCTCAGCAAAATACTTTTGGAAAGTATCTTTTTTAAAAATGCACCGTTACACGATGGGGCAACCATCATTGAAGGCGGCACCATCATTGCCGCCGGGACCGTGCTCCCTCTTTCGGAGCGCAGCGAGCTACCCGCCCGCTTCGGTCTCAGACACCGCGCTGCAGCCGGGGTTTCAGAAAGAACCGATGCCCTCGCTGTGACGGTAAGTGAAGAAACGGGCAACATACATATTTTCTGCGACGGTGACTTCGAGAAGGTGCAGACTGAAGACCTTACAGTACGCTTGGCCAAGCTCATTCAAAATAAATAGTAAAAAGTCTGCTGCGGTCATTAGTGCCAACTTAAGTTTCAAAGAAGTTTATGACTTCCTGTTGTAGTATGTTTACAAAAACGAGCAGTTGAATACATACCCATACCATTATCGTAATCAGCGTAACTAAGAACAGATTAACTCCAAAAAATTATGGACTTAAACCGCCCAATTCCCGTTTTACGGTGTCAGAAGTGAACGACCACACGTTTTAGGAGTTCTGAAGGGGAATGAAAACCAACCCAGTTTCGAGGTGTGACTTCTATATCTGTAATATAGCATAAGCTGTTCCCCGTTATAATTAGATAATACGAGTAAAATGGAAAACACTGCGGTGTGGAGGGATTGAAAAAATAATACCCAAAAGCAACTACCATAAATCTTTTGTTAGGGATTGCTAATGACAGGGTAAAGGCAGAATCTTTCGTCTTAAAAGCTAGAAATGTGGAAAACTAAAAGTTTTGAACCGTATCGAAATTGAGTTTTTGAAAATAGAAATCTAGAATCTCCTTCCAAGTAAATCCGCACGCTGCCATGTTCATGGCTCCTTGTTGTGCCATACCCACGCCATGACCAAAACCGTAACCTTCTAGATGTATGCTATCTCCAACCACACTTGCCTTAAAGTAGGTACTGCGTAATTTAAAATGACGGCGAAGGGTCTCTAGTTTGAATGTTTGCGCACCGATAGTAAAATGAGTTTGACGCCCAGGGGGCAATGCTTCAAAATAGCTCGACCAATCGAATTCAGTTTCTGTTTTAAAGAAGTAACCGTTCCATTCTTTAAGTGGAACAACTAAAGTCCAACGGTACTTGCTCTCTTTCTTACTAAAGGGATCAAAAACTGCCCTACAATAAGATAATTCTTGCGACCAAACATCCTGTGGCAGGACCGTCTGTCCCCCACTATTGCTATGGTAAAAACCAATGATTGGCTTGCCACCGTATGTCGCAATAGTGTCCTTAGTCTCGGCTACAGCCTTTGAGATGATAGAAGCATGTTTTCCGTACGGGACACCCTTGAAAGCCTGAGAACTCTGATCGTCCTTGATGTGGTAGCCTTCTTTTTTGTGCTTGCCCATGTTCGTGGTCAGCCATGTACGCGCTAACACCGCTTGGGCTTTATGGTATTCAAGCTCTGGCGACATACCGCCTTCAGCTTCAACTACACCGGCGATATATGGCTCAACAGGAACCTTAACAATAGTCTCGAGATAAATGAGGTTAGAGCGAATGACTACTTGTCCTATATATGACCTGGTGGGGGTCCAATTCTTCCCGCGCCAAGCACGCATCTCTATGGTATCAGTAGTTGTAAACACAATGGAATCACACCCTGTCCTATTCAGTCTCAGATCGCCGCGAAAGGTATAAAGTGGGTGGACATCGTCTTCACCATATTCCATAGTAAATGTACTATCTGGTGTGTGTGCAGTCAATGTATATATACCAGATTTCACCTTCAATTGAAGTCGACCGTACTCTAAATCTGAAAAAGTCAAAACTCGCGGTCCAGCCTCATATGATTTGTACTTCTGACCAAAGGCTAAACTCACAAAAAGAGATAAACAAAGCACGAAAAGTTTTCTCATTCTAATCCTTTAATACGGCTAAAATACGCGGTACTGCATCTTTAGTCAGATCTCGTGTACCCATTCTTTCGCGCAGTCTCGCTATATCGGGTAACTGATCTTCCCCACCGGTAATAACGAGGTATTTCAATTGTTCCAAATGAACCTGCTCCTGTAAAAATTCAGGCACAATGGGTTCATCCATTATGAGATTTGGCAAGGAAAAATAGTCCACCTTAATTAATTTTCTGGCGATTGCTAAGGAAATCGAATTGGCCTTATAAACCACCGATTGTGGTATGCCTAAAAGGGCTATTTCTAGAGAAGCCGTACCACTGCAGGTCAAGGCATATTCTGATCCAACCGCCCCATCTTCGAGCGAACGATCCTCGAGCACCAAATTTCTCGGTAGTTCTACAAAAGGCCAATTTTCGCGGACGGAAGCAGCGCGTACAACATGAAAACGGTATTCCGGTAGCGCTTTAGCCAATTCTATAAACTCAGGCATCAAACGTTTTATTTCCTGCATCCTTGATCCTGGTAAAAGCAATACTTTCTTACTACCTCGCTGATAACGGCGCTCTTGAGCGTATCTAAGTAGTAATGGATTGCCAACATAGTGAATCTCATGACCTCTAGCGGCGTACCAATGCTCTTCGAAAGGTAATATGCTCAGTATTACATTGCTGTATGCTGTTAAAGATTTCAATCTGCTTTCTTTCCAAGCCCATATCTTCGGCGGGATGAAATACACCACACGTATACCTTTAAATTGAGCCCATTTGGCAATGCGCAGATTAAACCCGGCGTAATCCACAAGGATAAGAATCTGTGGTTCAAACGCGGCTATATCGTTTTTTACCGCTTTCACTTGTTTCAAGATGGTGGTTGCTTTAAATACCACTTCAACAAATCCCATAAGGGGCTTACCAGACAAATCAAAAACCTGTTTCATACCAGCTTCTGCCATATGGGTACCTCCCCATCCTGCTTGCTCTAATTCTGGAACAGAATCTTTCAAAGCACGCACCAAAACAGCCGCTTGAGTATCGCCTGAGGGTTCTCCTGCTATCCAGAATACCTTCATTAACTAAGGATGAATTGGAACAAAATGATAGCCGCTATACTCGGTAAACAACTCAAAAGGACGCCGCGAGCAACGCGATCTTTTTGAAAATTAATCGCCGTAAAAAACAGAATTGCGTTGATAATGACACCAAAGGTAATAGCGCGCATAACCACTAATCGCCATGCTGGATTCCCAAAATCACCAACATCAGCGAGCATCGGGTAATTATCCAATGCGATGGCGATGCTAAAAATAGGGGCACCTATGCCTACAACAAAGCCGACGAGATAATCGATAATTCTACTAGTCTTCAAAATTCCATTGGTTTAAGGCAGCCATCTCACGATGAGCGGTCAAATCGACAGTAATAGGTACAACAGTAATGTATCCTTCATCCAATGCCGCAATATCTGTATCATCTCCGTTGTCGTAATTCACGAACTTTCCAGTAAGCCAATAGTAAGGACGTCCAAATGGATCAATGCGCTCGTCAAATTCTTCTTCCCAGTTCCCTATGGCCATTCGACATACCCTAATGCCTTTGTATGGTGCCTTATCGTTCCTTGGAAAGTTTACGTTCAAACATATACCCGAAGCCAAACCGTGGTCCAATACTTGCTCGATTATCTTGCGCACAGCCGGCTTAGAAGTTTCAAAGCTAGCCTCCCAACTATACTCACATAAGCTAAAGCCTATAGCAGGAATGCGCTCCAAGGCACCTTCCACTGCAGCGCTCATCGTTCCACTGTAGATAACATTCACGGAAGCATTAGAACCATGATTAATACCGCTAAGGATTAAATCAGGACGACGCGGCATCACCTTATTGATGGCAAGCTTGACACAATCTGCAGGAGTTCCACTAACCTTGAATTCTTTTTGAGGCCCCTCACTTTTTACCTCCGTGACTCGTAAACTTACGTCTAAAGAAATAGCATGTCCCTTGCCACTCATAGGTCCATCAGGTGCTACCACCCAAACTTCGCCGAAGTCATTAGCAATTTCTGTCAAGACTTTAATGCCAGGAGCGGAAATACTGTCATCATTGGTAATGAGAATTAGAGGCTTTTTTGTCATTTGTAAACGGCTTTGTGCCAAAGTTACATGGATTCGAGCTGTGGCACGTGTTTTGGTCTATCTTTATAACGAAAATTTTATAACATCCTTATGTTCGGAATCATCATCCTTTTTGTCCTTGCTGGATTAATTGTTCAGCAACGATTGAAGTCAAAATTTAAGAAGTACTCAAAAGAAGCCTTGAGCAATGGTATGTCTGGTGCAGAAATCGCCCAGAAAATGCTTGAAGATCATTCAATCTACGATGTTCGTATTGAGAGCGTTGCTGGTAAATTAACCGACCACTACAATCCGGCAAACAAAACTGTCAATCTTAGTCCTGAAGTTTACTCTGGACGAAGCGTGGCAGCTGCAGCTGTGGCGGCACATGAAGTGGGCCATGCCGTACAACACGCACAGAGCTACAAATGGTTGACGATGCGTTCACAGCTAGTGCCATTGGTCCAGTTCAGCGGTAAAATCATGAATATTGTAATTATTTCAATGTTTGTAGGTGTAGGTTATCTTGGCATTTTTGGAATAAATACAGCTATCTGGTTATTGATTGCCGCACAAATAGCAATCACTGCGTTTACCCTCGTGACTTTACCAGTTGAGTACGACGCTTCGAATCGTGCACTAGGCTGGCTCACAAATAAAGGTATGATTACAGCACAAGAGCAAGATAAAGCAAACGACGCCTTAAGCTGGGCTGCCCGCACTTATTTAGTAGCCGCTTTAGCTTCTATGGCACAGCTAGCATACTACCTCTCTTTGCTACGCGATTAGTAAAGAAGTATTTACAATTAGATAAAAGAAATCCCCTGCGCCGGTGGTGCAGGGGATTTCTTTATATATACGTAGGTTTATTTCTCCACTTTATATCCTAAAGATTGAAGGAATTCAATTTTCTCATCAATAACAGCTTGCTGACGGTTGGAAATTTCCTTTTCAATACTCGTTTTGATACCAGTCAATTCTTGCTCAGAAAGTTTACCTAGAAATTGTGAAGAAAATAATGATTTTAGTGTTTTATTTTTGTTCTGATTGGCACGAAGGTGCTCTACGAAAGCCTTGGGTTTCATTGTGAAAAGTTAAAACAGATTGATTACAAATTTAACGAAAAAACTATTGTAATTCTTCAAGATTTTTGACCCCGATATGTCGTACAGAAATCAGAGGTTCTGCATACGAAGTCCCTATAATTCTTCCCCAATCCTGGGCACGTGCTACTACTGATTCAAAGAAACTTTCACTTGAAATTATGGTCTCAGGTTCGGTACTATTTGAATCAAAAAATTGGCTTTTATGTGCCTTGATCGATGCCATTTTCTGCTCGAAACCTTCACTTATATCCACTACAACTTGTGGCTCCAAATTGTAGAATTGGAGGTATTTATACATCGTCTTCGGTCGCCAAGGGGGCAACAATAAATCACCATCCTTTACCTTTATTTTATGTAAACCTGAGAGAAAGCATGCATCTTCTACTAAGCGTGAGGCCCTGCCGTGATCGGGATGCCTGTCCGTTGGTGCATTCATCAAAACGACATCGGGTTGATATTTACGAAGAACTCGCACGACCGCTAATTGACTTTCGTGGAAATAATCAATCTGACTGTCTGGCATTTCCAGATTTAAACGCACACTACAACCCAATATAGCCGCTGCTTCTTTGGCTTCCTCATCTCTTAGTTCAGGGGTGCCTCTGGTCCCCATTTCTCCTCGAGACAAATCAACAATTCCCGTGGTCAAACCACGCATTGCGTGCGTCGCTAATATTCCTCCAGCACCCAACTCAACATCATCGGGATGTGCACCGAACGCAAGGATATTTAGTTTCATATCAGTTTCTTACCTGCTGCAAAGTTCGTGATTTCTGCGCTCATAGGGTCCTTACGACTTTCATAATGAGCAATCCAACGGCCATTTTCATCAATCAAAAACTTATTAAAATTCCAGCTCACATTGGCGTCACCTACTCCGTTTTGGACTTTATTGCAGAGCCATTGATACACTTCGTGACCACGGCTTTTATTAGTTTTTACCTTGCTCATCATCTGGAACGAAACACCATAGTTCTTGGAGCAAAAGCTCTTAATCTGAGTTTCGTTTCCAGGTTCTTGGAATCCAAAGTCATTGGCTGGGAATCCAAGAATTACGAAGTTTTCGCCGCCAAAACGTTCGTGCAATTGTTGCAACTCTTCGTATTGCGGGGTATACCCACAATAAGAAGCCAGATTAACTATTAAAACACGCTTACCCTTTAAAGCGCTAAAAGAAAAGTCAGCACCATCGATAGTTGTAGCGCGCAGGTCGTAAAAGCTTTTCATTTCTATTGGTTCATTTGTCGTTTCTAATGCCATAGCAGTTTCAGAATTTGACATAGGTTGATTGGCACATGCAATTAATGCGACACTAAACAAGAGGTACTTCATATTTATCAGTCTTTAATTTATAGGTTAGAACAAGAATAGACCACTAATGTTTGTTGTAACTTTGTTTCAATCCGTTTTAAAGATGGCGAAGATAGGTTTACTGATCCAACGTTTTGCGCAACAAGAACTGAGAAATTCCAACGCAATTTTCTCTCTTGGGCTATACCTGGCCGGGATTACTTACCTAGTTTATATGCTAGGTGGACAAAATGCATCGGATTCAGTTTGGAATATGTTGTTGTGGGTCGTGGTTTTTTTTGGCGCCATTAGTCAAGCAAGCAGAAGTTTTGAATTTGAAAGTGGTGATTACTTCTACTATTATCAAACCGTCGCAGGACCAAAAGCAACCATCATTGCCAAGCTTATTTATAACAGCTTGTACCAGCTAATCCTCTCCGTTGCTTCCTGGGCCTTATTTTCCTGGTTCTATGGCAATACCGTTTATAATCCAGGTATTTTTGCTCTAGGTTTGGCATTGGGTTGTATCGGTTTTAGCGCAATACTAACCTTAGCCAACGGGATTGCAGAGCGCAGTGGTGGTAATGTCACACTCAGCAGCATTTTATCCATTCCGCTTACTCTTCCAGTACTCAAAATTGTCAGTGCAATCAACATCCAGGCAATGGTTGGTGCACCCCTTGAAGAAGTGTATGAATTAGTTGGCTCATTATTCGCACTAGATATCGCAATTGGGCTTCTTGCCTACCTCCTCTTTCCTTATCTTTGGCAGGATTAAAAACACCTCATGACCGGACGTATCTATAAAGGACTTGGCGTTGCGTTAGTTCTGTATTCTTTGGTTTACGGATTACTAACGACTGTTCCAGATTTGCCAATCATCGAAGAAAGTATTCGAAATTTATTTTACCACGTAAGCATGTGGTTCGCTATGGTTGGAATGATGGCGGGAAGTTTCAGTAATGCAGTAGGTTATTTAAGAGACGAAAATCTTAACAAAGACGGCAGAAGTGAAAGCTTGGCAGAAACAGGGATGCTCTTCGCATTTTTGGGACTATTCACAGGAATGATGTGGGCAAAATTCACTTGGGGGGCTTGGTGGACAAACGACCCAAAACTCAATGGAAGTGCCATTACTATCCTAATCTATCTCGCATACTTCGTCTTACGTAATGGAATTGAAGAACCTCGTAAAAAAGCGCGCATCAGTGCAGTTTACAACATATTCGCATTTGTTATGATGATTGTTTTCATCGGAATCCTACCAAGAATGACGGACAGCTTGCATCCCGGCAACGGTGGAAACCCTGGATTTAACTCCTACGATTTAGACAATCACCTTAGAATGATTTTTTACCCGGCTGTCATTGGATGGGTGCTAGTGGGAACTTGGATCGCCTCATTGCGTTACAGAATTAAGAATTTGAGTCAATAATGAAGAATTTAGCATACCTATTTGCAGCCCTAGAACCGTTTCAAGCGCTCGCGCAAACAGATAACGTAATGTATACCGAAGGCAAGATTTATGTTGTCGTAGCTGTCATTACCATCATTTTCCTGGGGCTAGCAGGTTTCTTGTACAGAATGGATCGTAAAATCAGTGCATTAGAAAATGAAAAATAGTCAGATTGCCATAATCATAGCGATTGCCGTTTTAATAGGATACACAATTGTGCGCTTAGGAAACAGCTCTACGTACAGCAATTTCAGCGATGCCTTAACATTAAATGGTGGAAAAACCACCGTTATCGGGTATCTAGACCTTGAAGAAAGTATGGACTTCAATCCTCAAACTGTTCAATTTGCGTTTACTGCAAAAGATAAAAATGGGAACTCTAGCCGAGTAATCTATAACCAACCTAAGCCACAGGATTTCGAGCGTTCAGAAGAAATCACCATGACAGGATATGCCACCGATAGTGCCTTTATCGCTACAGATATCTTAATGAAGTGTCCATCGAAATACAACGAACAGAACGAGGTAGATTCTGACAAGATTTACAAATAACTACTTATGGAATATGTAGGCGAACATCTATGGGCCGCTAACCTCGGCAGAGGGCTCACTGCTTTAGCCTTCACAATGGCGATACTTTCTACCGTTGCGTATTATCTCAGAGGCGACGACTGGAAAAAATTAGGACGTATCGCGTTTAGGATGCATGCCATTTCATTGTTCGGACTTATTGGCACATTGTTTTTCATAATGGCCAATCATTATTTCGAGTTTGACTATGTTTGGAAACACACCTCCCTAGATCTTCCTGCGCGCTACCTATTCTCAGCATTTTGGGAGGGGCAAGAAGGTTCCTTCCTATTGTGGATGTTTTGGAATGCAGTTTTAGGTTACATACTCACGTATTCCACAAAAAGTTTCGAAGGGCCTGTAGTGGGCGTATTTGCCGCTGTACAAGCATTCTTAGTAAGTATGATTCTCGGAGTTTTTGTAGGTGATACGCACATTGGTTACAGTCCCTTCATATTGGTTCGTGAACTTCAGGACAATATTGGTCTGCCGTGGACACAGTTTAGTGATTACCTTACGCGTTTTCCTAACTTCGCTGATGGGTCAGGATTAAATCCGTTGCTACAGAATTATTGGATGACTATTCACCCACCTACTTTATTCCTAGGCTTTGCATCTACATTGGTTCCTTTCAGCTATGCCATTGCAGGACTTTTAAGACAGGATTACAAATCATGGATTAACAACGCACTGATCTGGAGTTTCTTCTCAGTAGGTGTTCTTGGGGTTGGAATTCTTATGGGCGGTGCCTGGGCTTATGAAGCTTTGAGCTTTGGAGGTTTCTGGGCGTGGGACCCTGTCGAAAACACCTCACTAGTGCCTTGGCTTACAATGGCTGCCGGCGCACACTTACTGCTGGTCCAAAGAAATAAAGGTGGTGTCATTACTTCGGCGCTATTTATGCTCATCCTCACCTTCTTATTGGTACTCTACTCTACCTTTCTAACGAGATCTGGAGTACTTGGAGACAGCTCAGTGCATGCTTTTGTGGATCTGGGATTAAGTGGTCAATTACTAATCTATCTATTATTCTTTACAATTGGCTCGATCGCATTGCTCTTATACCGCTACAAAAAATTGCCGAAGAAGGAGAAAGAAGACCGTATGGACAGCCGCGAGTTCTGGATGTTCATTGGAGCATTAACATTATTGATCAGCGGACTACAAATCACCCTAAGCACCTCTTACCCGGTGTTTAATAAACTCTTTGGGCCTGAAGGATTCATCAATCTATATGACCAAGACAAAGTTCTGAGCGACCCTATCGAACATTATAATGCCATACAGGTACCCTTCGCAATCATTATTGTAATATTGATTGGTGTAGGCCAATTCCTTTCCTATCACCGTACATCGGCTGTGATCTTCTTCAAACGCCAAATCTTGACTCTTGTACTAACGACAGTACTAACCAGTTTAAGTGCTTGGGCCTTGAATATGTGGAACCCTATGTACATTTTACTTCTTTGGTCTTCATACTACGCAATCATCGGGAATTTAGAATTTCTCACAAGATGGGCAAAAGGCAATTGGAATGTCTCCGGCTCAACTGTAGCCCACGTTGGCTTTGGTTTAATTATCGCTGGTGCGCTTGTTTCTAATGCCAACAAGGACGTCATTTCTCAGAACAAAACCTTCATCCACGAAGAGTTTCCAGCTAATGAAAACTTACTTATTCACCGGGGCGATACTGTACAAATGGGCGAATATTGGGTGAGCTGGACAGGTCAGGAGGAAGAAGGATATTACCTGAATTACATTCTAGAGTTCTTTGAAGAAAAAGATGAGAAATTAGTCTCAGCCTTTGATTTAAAACCCCGCATTCAATTGAATGAGCTTATGGGAAACGTTGCAGAACCCTCTACAAAACACTTCATTGGAAGAGATATTTATACCCACGTAACCTATGCAGACCTTCGGACTATCGAAGAAAAAGGCGAGGAAGAATGGAAAAATGAATTTGACCTAGAACTTAGTCAAGGTGAGAGTCACTTCTTGTACGGCAAATACCAGGTTCAGCTTGATACTATGGTCGTAGAAGCACCAGGAAGAAGCGAGAGCGGGTTTGATTATGCCGTTCTTGGTGCAGGACTTAAGGTCACTACTATGGAGGACAGTGTATTCAAGGTAATGCCTATCTATGCTGTTCAAGGAGATGAGGCAAAACATGTGGATGCTGAAATCGAATCCTTAGGTTTGAAATTCAGGTTCAATCGCATCAATTACGAAACAAACAAACCCGTTATTACTGCCAGCGAGCACATCGAAGCCGAGGAGCCATTCATTTTGGTCAAGGCGGAAGTATTCCCTTGGATAAATATGTTGTGGCTAGGTTCTATCTTAATGGCCATGGGTACAGTGATTGCGATGGTTACTAGAATACGTAGATCGTGAATGTAGCCATTATCGGTAAGGGAAATCTTGGAAGCCATCTTTACAATGCGCTGAAACCACACTGCGACATGCAGTGGTATGACAGGTCATATCCAAAAATTATTGATGCCGATATTGTAATCGTATCCGTTAGCGATGATTCGACTTTAGAAGTACTTTCCTCTATTCAAGGACCTTTGACAGTCCACACTGCCGGTACCGTTCCAATGGCAAATTTGGAGAGAACCGGTGTTTTTTATCCATTGTACAGTTTTACAAAAGAGGCAAGCGTTCAATGGAAAACCATTCCTTTCCTATTAGAATCTAGCCGCTCTGAAGATATGCCGATTCTTGAGGAAATCACACGTTTAATCGGTGCTCGAGTATTTCACATTACGAGTGATCAGCGCATCAAACTACACGCAGCAGCGGTGATGGTAAATAATTTTACCAACCACCTGTATACCTTGGCTAAAGAACATTGTGACCATTACAACCTTCCGTTTGAAGTCTTAAATGCCATTATGCGCCAAGGTCCCGATAAAGCCATAGCTTTAGGTCCGGAAGTAGCACAGACAGGACCCGCGCGACGTGGTGATAATAGCACTGTTGAACGTCATCTAGAGCAATTACAGAATCCAGCGACCAAGGCTCTGTATCAAACACTAAGCGAAAACATAAAGAAACGTTATGAACTATAAAGAGATCTTCAAGAATATAACCACAGTAGTTCTCGACGTAGACGGAGTACTTACCAACGGAGACATCATTCTTATTCCAGATATGCAACCTGTGCGTAAAATGAACGCAAAAGACGGTTATGCTATACAACTTGCAGTGCGCAATGGTATTAGAATGGCAATCATCACAGGTGGTAAATCTCCAGAGGTCAAGGAAAGATTGCAAGGATTAGGTATTACCGATATCTATTTAGGCGCCTCATCGAAAATGGAATCATACGAAGACCTTAAGATGTGTTACGACCTTAAGGATGATGAGATACTTTATATGGGTGACGACCTTCCTGATTACGACATTATGAAATTAGTTGCACTGGCAGCAGCTCCTCAAGATGCAGCACCAGAAATCAAATCTGTTGCAGATTATATTAGCCCTATTAATGGAGGACAAGGCTGTGTAAGAGATGTCTTGGAACAATTGCTCAAAATTCAGGACAAGTGGGCACGCTATGAAGATAGAACCTGGTAACCTTTAAGGTATGATCGCACTAAACAAAAAACTGGTTTTAGGTTCCAAAAGCCCTCGGCGCGCTGCGCTTTTGAGGGAAATGGGATTTGAGTTTAGAGTTTTCGTAACCGAAGCGGACGAGAATGCCCCAAATCACCTAAACGGTACGGAAACAGCAATATGGATTTCTGAGCAAAAAGCTAAGGCTCTTCAGCCCGCACTTTCTAACGACGAACTTGGTATTACTTCAGATACAGAAGTGTGGCTAGGGAACAAACGGTACGGAAAGCCAGCAAGCCTGGATGATGCAAAAGAAATGATACGTTCACTTAGCGGCAAGACGCACAAAGTTATCACAAGTCTCACGCTTTGTACTCCAGAAAAATTGAACTCATACCATGCAACAGTTAAGGTCACTTTTGAAGCTTTGACTCAGCAGGAAATCGACTATTACATAGATACCTTCAGACCTTTAGATAAGGCAGGTGCTTACGGTATCCAAGAATGGATCGGACATACCTTGATCAGTTCCATTGATGGAGAATATAATGCTGTAGTAGGATTACCTACTTCAACACTTTATAAAGCTTTGAAAGAATACGCGCTGTAGTTACGCGATTTCAGTAACCGAAAGATTCATCATCCAACCGTAAGAATCTTCACTTCTACCAAGGCGTATATCGCTTAATAAACGTTTTATCTCCACGGCCTTTCCATCGGACAAGACAGGGATGCTGAAGTTCTGACCGTTATACCCGATGGTATCAATCTGGCTAACAACCGCCGCCGTTCCCATACCAAAGGCTTCCTGAAGTCTTCCATCACGTGCCGCCGAAACGATTTCTTCTACGGAAATAGCACGTTCTTCAATAGGCCATCCTTGATCTTTGACGAGCTGAATAATCGAACGGCGCGTGACACCTGCAAGGATGCGATCCGTCAAAGGTGGTGTTAAGAATGTACCATCGATAAGCAGCATCAAGTTCATCGTTCCACTTTCTTCGATGTATTTGTGTTCCTTGTGATCGGTCCAAATCACTTGATTGTATCCTTCTTTGATGGCTTGAGCGGTTGGATAGAAAGAGCCACCGTAATTTCCGGCAGCTTTTGTAAATCCAATACCTCCACCCGTTGCACGAGTATACTCTTGCTCAATCTTCACCTTGACGCTGCCGCTGTAGTATGGTCCAACTGGACAAGTTATGATACAAAATGTATAATCATCGCTCTGACGCGCTGCAATAAACTCGGATGAGGCGAACAGGAACGGTCGAATGTACAAGCTGTGATCATCCGCATTAGGTACCCATTCCTCATCTATCTCAAGAAGTTTTTTCAAACCGCCCATGAAGACCTCCTCAGGGATTTGAGGCATCATAAGGCGTTCGGCACTTTTGTTAAGACGGGCAAAGTTGTCTAATGGACGGAACATACTAATCGCCCCATCATCTTTACGGTAGGCCTTCATTCCTTCGAAAGCGCTCTGACCGTAGTGAAGAGCATGAAGTCCGTAAGAGAAATCTAACTGACCGTATGGACGAATTTCAGGTTCTAACCATTGTCCGTTTTTGAAGTGACAAACAAGCATGTGATCTGACATGTGTTTTCCAAATTGTAGGTTTGAAAAATCGATACTAGATCTTCGGCTTTGTTTGGTCAGTTCTATTTTCATATTCTTCTTTTTTGGGCACTGCAAATGTACTAATTTTGGAGGTGAAAAACTATTCTCCTAGCAAAACCGAAATGACGGATAAACCGAGAATTAATAAAAAACCCGAATGAAACATCTACTAATTGCAAGTCTTGCAGCCATAAGCCTAATTTCTTGTCAATCTGCTAATTCTGAGAACGAAGTTTCTCAAGAAATTACGCAAGCCTATATTAATTTTGGCGACAGCACTTTTAAAGTTGAAAACGCGCTAACCGCTGCCGCGCTTGTCCAAGAATTTGAAAATACAGGGGATACCCTATACAGGACTGTTGCTGGAGAGATTACCAAAGTATGTACTGTTAAAGGATGTTGGATGGCTACAGCTATTGATTCCAGTTCGACCTTATTTGTGGATTACGATTACGAATTTCTTCTCCCTACAAACAGCCAAGGACAAAATATGATCATGACGGGCTTTGCTTACTGGGACAGCACTTCTGTCGCAGAACTTCAACATTATGCTGAAGACCGTGGTGCGAGCGAAGAGGAGATTGCTGCGATCTCAGAACCTACAGGTGAGGTGAAGTTCAAAGCCACTGGAGTGAAAATTATTATCCCAAGTGAATAATAGGATATTTGTTTTATTGGGCTTAGGACTTTTTGTCGCAGCCTGTTCTGATTCTAATAAGGGGGATTCAACGAAATCCCAAGGCTGGCAACCTCAGATAAACCAACCTAGTGAGTTGGCTTCTATTATGCGTGTGCTTCATAACGAAGCTACCGAAAGAAAAGCCACCTTGGAAGATGGATACATGGCGGTTGTAAATTCCAAACTCATCTTTAAAATGATTAATGCCAAGCCAACTGAGCCCCATATGATTGGACAGGCCTTTGAGCCTAGTGCACAAGCATTTATGGCAAGTTACGGTCAGTTAAGTGCCACTGACGATGTTCAAGGACAGATTAAAGCGCACAACAATCTCGTAAAGAGTTGTGTTGCCTGTCATATGAATTTTTGCCAAGGACCTATTCCTCGTATTGAAAAACTCTACGTGAAGTAATGAAAGCGAGCCCAAGGTACTTTTCTACCTCGTCAGACGGAAGTTTAACTATTTGGGTGCCTAAACTGGACGAATACTACCACAGTATACACGGAGCAGTTACCGAAAGTCAGCATATATTTATCGATGCTGGTTTGAAAGCGATTGACAAAGAAGAGCTCTCCATTCTGGAGGTTGGGCTTGGAACAGCTCTGAATGCACGGCTAACCTTAGAACAAAAGGGTAGTAAGACCATTAATTACTTTGCCTTAGATAAATTTCCTTTAACTGCAGAGGAGATTGAAGAAATTAAAGCCCTGGGATATGAAAAGGAAGCGGAAATACTTAAAGCACGCCAGGGTAATCCAACTCATATCGAAACGGGATTCACCTTTGAATTAAGCACAGCGGACTTAAGGGATTTTAGCATTACTCAACCCACTTTTGACCTCATCTATTTTGATGCATTTGCCCCATCTGCCCAGCCTGAATTGTGGTCAGAGAAGGTGTTTCAATCTATGTATAATGCCCTATTGCCTGGCGGTGCATTAGTGACCTATTGTGCAAAGGGAGTCGTAAAGAGAACTATGATAGCAGTTGGATTTGAGGTTGAAGCACTGCCTGGCCCACCCCGTAAAAGAGAGATGACGCGCGCATGGAAGAGGTGATAAAATTCAACGCGCGTTGTTATGTGCTCATTCGTTCCCATCAAAATAGAATTCTTGTGATGATAGAGCGATGGCAAGGTGTGGATTTGAACAAGTTTCCTGGTGGTGGTTTGGAATTAGGCGAAGGACTCCTTGAATGTATTCAAAGGGAGATTGATGAAGAGTTTTCCACAAATGAAGTTTTGGAATATCAACACTTCTACACCCCAATAGATTGCTTCGCCTCAATATTTAAACCCAAAGAACAATTGTTGCTAAACTACTTTACCAATAAAACTGAAGCTGATGAAGAAAAGTGGTTTTTGATAGAGAACGACCAAAATCTATTAGGCATAAAATGGCTAGAACTTAAGGCTGAAAATGCACAATGGTTCACCTTGCAGAGCGATAGAGAAGCTTTCTTAAAGCTATTAGAAACCTAATCTTCGCGACACAATCTCATTTACTCGATGATACAATAAATCAGGCTTCTTGGTACGCCAGTCGAAGAAGTCAAGATCACCACCTAACACAAAGTATTGATCAACACCGTAATTGCTGAGTTCGGTAAGTACGTGTTCCCTGAGATTTAAAAGGGCCATCCATCCGTCAGATACTTCATCCAACCACTCTTCGTAGTAATCTGTAATATCCGCATGGAAATTCAAGATGTTTTCTCCGATCAAAATGAACTTGTCAATACCCAAGGGGAGCATTTCATCTACTAAATCTCGTTTGATACGCATGATGTCGTTATGTATAGCATCGTTCCACTCACCAAAGAATTCAATAACGCAATACCCAATGGCGTAGTCTACAAAAAGCACCTTTAGAAAAAGCGTCTCACAACCAATAGAGTCCCATTGCGGATGAATGATATGATCATATATCTTATCCGTGAAGTAAACCTCGCTATTGAAATAGCCGTGGAAAGGACTTTGTGGATCTTTGCTGGCTACGTAAAGGTGTCTCCAATTGAAATACGGCTCGATGGTATGCATTGAAAAAAGAATTGGCGATAAGTCTAACAAAAACAACTTCGCTTTGTTATTAACCTAACATAAATAATCGTCATGTCCACATTCACCATCACAGGAGCTACAGGATCCGTGGGAAAAGCCATCGTAAAGTGCCTTTTGCAAGAGGGGCATAATGTGCGAATACTCAGCACTCGAAAGGGCTACCAATGGAATGCCGTGGAAGTATACTACTGGAATCCCGAACAAGGAATAGTGGATGACCAAGCGCTACGAGGAGCTGATTATCTATTACACTTGGCTGGAGCGAGCGTAAGTAAACGCTGGACCACAACTTACAAGAGGTCAATTAATGACAGCCGAATCTACACGTCGCAATTCCTTCACGAAGCGCTCAAGAAAGTAAGTAATGGACCTATATGCTGTGTTAGTGCAAGCGCCATTGGATATTACGGCTCTTCATTTGACAAGAAATTTACAGAGGACCATACTCCCGCAGATGATTTTCTTGCTAGAGTAACCGAGAATTGGGAACGCTATACAAGACAGTTTGAATCACCTAACCGCCGAAGTATACAACTCCGCATCGGTATTGTCCTAGATCGTGGTTGTGGCGTGTTGGGCAAATTGGTGCCTTTGGCCAAAGCTGGTATTGCCTCTCCGCTTGGGAAAGGTAATCAATGGACCAGTTGGATTCATATTGAAGATTTAGCACGGATGTTTATTTATGCAGCTACGCATCCTCTAGATAGCGGCGCCTATAATGCGGTTAGCTCCTCTCCCCTCACTAATAAAGAATTTACTCGTGCCATTTGCCGAGTATTATGGAGACCTATGATTTTTCCTCCTGTTCCTAGGTTGCTACTAAAGCTCGTTTTGGGAGAAATGTCCACGCTCGCATTGATGAGCCAAAAGGTAAGCAATACAAAAATTCTATCTGCAGGCTTTAGTTTCAAGCATCAGAATATCCATAGAGCACTTGAAGACTTACTGAAATAAAAAAGCCCCGCACAAGCGGGACTTTTAATCGGGCTCAATGGTTTTTTAAGCATTTGCCTTAATGTAAAACTTTAGCTCGATAGTGTGATCTACTAACTTTTCTTTTAACGCATCTGTTAAAGATACATCGTCCTTTACATCATACATAACACCCCATTTAGTGCGATCAATTCCGAATTTTGGAGCTTTTAACTCTACGAAATCACCAGTCAAATTAATATCCGCAGGAAACTGAATACTGTTTGTTGTTCCTCGGAGCGTTAAATTCCCTGTCACAAGGCTATTAGTCAATTCTCCCTCTACTTCTTCAACCGAAGTAATTTCGAAGAGAGCGATAGGAAAACTGTCGACATAAAAGAACTCTTTCGATCTTAGGTGCCCTACAAGCCTACTTCGGCCCTTTTCGCTTTCAATATCGTTATTGGTAATAGTATTCATATCAATTATTACTCGTCCGCCAACAAGCATCTGCCCATCAACTGCAAAGCTTCCTTCTGTTATACTTACAGTGCCGATATGCTCATCTCCACTTGCTTTGAAGCCTCGCCAAGTTATTGCTGAACCTTCGGTAACTGCATATAATGTTGCTTCTGCAACCTCAATGACTTGTTGAGCTTCGCCAGTTGTTACTTCCTCTGCTTTCTCACCTGCACAGCCTACTGCCAATACAGAAGCCGCCATAAACAGTGTGATATTTTTCATTTTTTTCTCTTTTGAATGGTTAAAAATTTGGTGTAAAAATACGCGATTAATGTTATAACAACTATTAACTAAATAAAAAGTTCACCATGCGTACATTTTTTTTCTCAACCGAAATGCCAGTACACTCACTACCAACGTAATACTACCTGCCAATACATAAGGATAAGTAAAGTGCATACCATATACAGCGCCCCCCACAGCGGGTCCAACTACCCTGGCGAGAGACCCGACACTTTGATTGGTTCCCAAAATCTTGCCCTGAGCGTCCTTAGGTGCATAACTCGTCAGCAAACTACTTACCGTAGGTGTAAGCAATGCATTTCCGAACGATAATAAGGTCATACAAAGTAGTTCTAAATAGAATTGATTAGCAGGAACAAAAGGCATAAAAAATAAGCCAACGGCTACCAATAAAGTACCAAACAAGAGAAGATTTCGTTCGCCAAACCAGGTGTTGAAATAACCGATAAGCCCACCCTGAATAATTACCGCCAAGAACCCAATATAAGCAAAGGTATAACCGATGTGCATCTCACTCAAGCCAAAATGCTCAGCCCACAATAGTGTGGAAGTGATCTGCATCATACTAAAGCCGAGGATGTAAACAAAATTGATTGTGAACAAGGCATTCACCTCCGGTACCTTTCTGAAGGCGAAAATATCCTTGAATGGATTCGGGAATAAATTCACACCACTGGCAGGCTCCTTCAATGTCTCTACCAGGAAGAAATAAGCAAGTAAAAGGTTGATTCCGCTTAACGCTGCCGCAAAATAACCCACTCCAGACACTCCGTAGTACTCATTGACAATACCGCCGATACTCGGACCAAAAATAAACCCTAAACCGAAAGCTGCTCCAATGATACCAAAGGCTTTTGTACGCTCATTTTTAGGGACAATATCGCTAATGTATGCCTGCGCGACACTGAGATTGGCTGCACCAAATCCTTTCAGGAGACGGGTGGCAAACAACAGCCATAGAACTGTTGCATTGGCGAATAATATATAGGCAACTACCATAATACTGATGCTCGCTAACATTATAGGACGACGACCGTATCTATCGCTCAACCCACCCCAAAAACTCGCGAAAATGAATTGCATAATACTGAAGCTGGTACCCAATAGTCCAACCATGGCATCCGTAGCGCCTAATTCTTTCGCATATATTGGAAGAATAGGAATGATTAGACCAAAGCCCATCAAATCCATGAAAATGGTAAAGAAGAGTACTACTAAAGCTTTATTCCTCATGCATAGGAGTCCTTAAGTTCTTTACCTGTATGCCTTTGTCGCTTACTTTGTAGGCGTGCAGTTCACGTGCCCTAATGGTGGGTTTGAATACCTCCTGTGCCTCATTTTCAAACTGATTGAAATCTTTGTAACGAGCACTATGATGACCAATTATTAAGTGATTGACTTCTGCCTCCTCCGCTACCTTCGCTGCCTCCTTTGCTGTGCTGTGCATCGTTTGACGCGCGCGCTCCGCCTTGTCTTCGCAGAAAGTACTTTCGTGGTACAATACGGTGGTACCTGCTACATAATGCGATGTCTCTGGTACATACATAGTATCCGAGGCAAATGCATAACTCAGAGGCTTAGGCGGATCGAAGGTGATCTCATCATTTGGTACGACGGTCCCATCTTCTGCAGTCCAATCTCTACCTTCTTTGATCCAATGATAATCACATACAGGAATACCGAATTCATCAGCGCGTTCTTTATTCAGTCCGCGCTTTAGAGGTTTTTCTTCGAATTTAAATCCAGTCGTTGCTATTCTATGCTTGAGTGGGAAACTTGTTACTGTGTAGGCCTCCGTTTCCAGCAGCACTTTTGGAACCTTATGTTGGGTAATTACAAATGAAATAGGATAAGAAGTAAATGTGCCTGCTGCCCTGAACTGCGTCAGTACAATTTCTTTTAGTTTCGGCGGTCCATATATCGTCAGCGGTGAGGATCGCCCCAAGAGATGAAAACTGCTCAATAAACCAACTAAACCGAAAAAGTGATCGCCGTGAAGATGAGAGATGAAGATGTTATTAATGCGCGAGAATTTAGTCTTAGAGCGACGTAATTGTTTCTGCGCACCTTCACCACAATCTATCAAGAAATAATGCTCCCGCATCTTTAAAAGTTGGGAGGTCGTACAACTGTTGGAGGTCGGTGTAGCACTAGCTGCACCTAAAACTACCAACTCAAAACTCATTAAGAATTCCCCAATTTACGCTTCTCAGCTAAAAGATACAGTACAGCCATTCTCACCGCAACACCATTCTCCACTTGATCAAGAATAATAGCGTGTGGGCTATCTGCCACCTCGGATGTAATCTCTACACCCCGGTTGATAGGACCGGGATGCATTACAACAATTGACTTTTCCAGGGCGTCTAGATGTGCCATTGTTAATCCGTACTGAGCGCGATACTCGGCAATGGATGGGAAGTATTTTATGTCTTGACGTTCGTGCTGTACGCGCAACATGTTAACAACATCACACCACTCGATGGCCGTTTGCAAGTTGTGCTCTACGCGAACTCCTAGGGTATGCATGTATTTCGGCACTAAGGTCGTGGGTCCACAAACCATGACGTCAGCTCCTATCTTTTTTAGGAGTAAAACATTGGAAAGTGCCACACGGCTGTGTAGGATATCGCCTACGATAGCGACTTTAGCACCTTCTAAGTTTCCAAGTCTTTCTCGAATTGAGAACGCATCGAGAAGTGCCTGAGTAGGATGCTCATGTGCTCCATCGCCAGCATTTATAATGGATGCGTCAACATGTTGAGAGAGAAATTCTGCAGCACCTGGATTAGGATGACGCATAACTACCATGTCCACTTTCATCGAGAGGATATTATTCACCGTATCCACCAATGTTTCTCCTTTCTTAACTGAGGAAGAAGCCGCAGAGAAGTTGACGACATCAGCACTTAAGCGTTTTTCCGCCAATTCAAAAGACAACCTAGTTCTTGTACTATTTTCAAAGAAGAGGTTGGCAATGGTAATATCTCTGAGCGTTGGAACTTTTTTGATGGGTCTGTTAAGGACCTCTTTGAATTCTTTGGCAGTGTCTAGAATGAGCTGAATATCCCCTGCCGCGAGGTGTTTAATACCCAACAAATGATTCACTGATAATTCGCTCATGAAGCTGGTTCCGTTAATAATACTGCGTCGCGACCATCAACTTCTTCCCATAGTACTTCAACGCGTTGTGAGGCTATGGAATCGACTTGTCTACCCTTGTAATCTGGCTGTATAGGAAGGTCGCGTGAAAATCTACGATCAATCAAAGTAAGCAACTCCATTTTTAACGGACGACCGTAGCTGAGGATTGCATCCATGGCGGCGCGCACGCTCCTTCCGGTATACAATACGTCATCAATAAAGACTACTTTTTGATCCTCAACGAGGTGCTCAATTTTTGTTTTATTTGGTTGCAAGTGGCCCGGTCGTCTTCGAAAGTCGTCTCTATAGAACGTGATGTCTAAAAGTCCGGTACGTATGCTACTCACACCGTATTCTTCTT
This sequence comes from uncultured Cryomorphaceae bacterium, assembly GCA_913049845.1. Lineage (GTDB taxonomy): Bacteria > Bacteroidota > Bacteroidia > Flavobacteriales > Schleiferiaceae > UBA10364. Next base: position 6,443 of record CAJWZE010000007.1, on the reverse strand, counting down.
CTAACAATTTCACCAATCTGCTGAGTACTTGTCCTCCGCGAGGTTGAAGACCAATTAAAATGGAATTTGTAAAATCACCATGATTCTCGACAAGCTTGCAACACAGCCTGTTCAAAGCGATGTTCAACTCTCCAGAGTCTATGATTTCTCTTTTGCTCATGCCGCAAATTTATGCATTAATATGAAGCAAATAAACTTGCAAGATTGATCCCAGAGAAATTTCCACTGCTCATCATCACCACCGCTTGAGTATTACCCTTAATTTCAAGCGCTCTGACTAATTCCTGCGAATCATCAAAAACAACTACACCTTCGCCGAAAGCAGACCTTACATACTCTTTACTGAGTGGAGGTAACTTCTTGTGTGCAACAGCTTGTGGACTGTAATAGACCCAACGCTCCTGAGCAGGGTCAAGAACCCCTTTGTATTGAGGAATAAACTCTGGATTTAGGCTACTAAAGGTGTGTAACTCCAATACTGCACGAACAGCACCAAATTGCTCTGAAAGGGCAGCAACGGCGGCCTGTACCTTTGATGGTGCGTGGGCAAAATCACGAAAAACTGGCACAGCTGATCCTGCCAAATGCTGCATTCTGTTTTGTGCACCTGTGAAACTCGCTATCGCATCGTGGAAATCATCTTCCTGAAGCCCCATTTCCAAGCATATCCAACGTGCTGCTTCGAGGTTACTAAGGTTGTGCTTTCCAAAGACCTGCAGGGGCATCGCGCCTTCCGCTGTCTCTATAAACGTAGTGCCATCGTCAATAAAGTGTTCGGGTAACGAATACGGGAATCGTTTTACAGGAGCATCACTCTTCTCTACCAATTCTTTTAGAACTAGGTCATTTTCGTTGTAAATCAAAGCCCCACCAGGCTCAATTGTGTCAATGTATTGGTTGAATTGTTCTAAGTAAGATTCAAAGGTCGGGAAAACATTGATGTGGTCCCATGCAATTCCAGTAATGACTGTGATATTGGGTCTATACAGGTGAAATTTCGGTCGCAAATCTATAGGTGAACTCAAGTACTCGTCGCCTTCCATAACCATGAATTCTGAACCGCTTTCCAACTCGACCATACAGTCGAATCCTTCCAACTGAGCGCCCACCATATAATTAGTTGACATTCCCGCATATTGTATGGCGTGCAATACCATAGCTGTTGTTGTCGTCTTGCCGTGAGAACCCGCTATAACCACACGGGTCATATTTTTACTGACCTCGTATAAAAATTCCGGGTAGCTAAAGATGTTCAGTTCTAACTCTTGGGCTTTTATTAATTCAGGATTATCCTTCCGCGAATGCATTCCAAGAATGATCGCATCTAAATCTGTAGAGATGTTGCTTTCGTCCCAACCCTCTGTATCTGGAAGTAAACCTTTGGCCGCTAATCGCGAACGAGAAGGCTCGAAAATTTGGTCATCTGAACCAGAAACATAATGGCCAGAGTTATGTAAAGCGATGGCGAGGTTGTGCATTGCAGAACCCCCAATCGCGATGAAATGTACTCGCATTTATTCTTCGAAATAAAGATTCCCGAATCTTATACGGGTGCCCCGCAAAGATAAGAGAACTGCACCGTCATAACCATCATTTGCTTGTCTGGAAGAACGAGGGCTTACTCTAAATTTTTGGCGCTTGTTTCTATTTAATACTGTGTAAACCATCTCTGCATCATGGCTTAAACTTACCATTACAAGATTGCCATTCTTTGCATTAGTTATAGCACGTAGTCTTTTATGACCCCAACGCTTAGCATTCTTTCGGTGATCGTTGTACACAAAGTGCAACCCGGAATCATTCACCAAGAAGGTGTAACCAAGGTAATAACCACCGTCATTCATAGAACTTTGACGCTTGGGAATATGAGCGTACCAATCGACTTCGCCCTTACCATCAATACTAAGTACGATGATATCATTATAGTAATAGTAATAATTTGTAGTGGTCGTTCCTCGTGAAGTTTGTACAGTCTGCACTCGTACCTCGTAATCCTCTGCAATTACATACGCACCACCATCCGGTCTTGGCAGAAACTGTCGAAAGACAAAGTTCCTGCGAATACCTTTTCCAATTCGCGCTCTGAAGCGATTAAACTGCGCTACAAATTCTTGAGTGAAAATATTCAAATTGGTCGAAATGACCTCTCCTTTATTTTGATCAACACTTAGATAGAGTGCGCCGTCCATATCGTAGACGTTACGCTTTCCATAAAATCCAGAGATGGCCATTTGGTTGTCCTTTAGGTCGCATTCTATTCCCAACGAATGTACTGCCACATTGCGCAAGCCTAGATCGAATTCTGTGATTTGATTATTGTCACCAGCACCAATACGCATTAGCTTATAATCTACATCTTTCCCCGTCTGTAACATCACATTGGGGCTGTTGTCAAAAACACTAAGAATGAAAACATCCCCGGAATTCGTTAAATCAAAATCTATGATATTGAAATTACGGTCACGTACGTTGAGTTCTATGTCTGCATTCCAATCCTCTTCAAGGTCCGCACTGTAAACTCTAACGTAAAAGTTTTCACTCCCAAAACGCTCAAAGGGCGGATTGGTGAATACTGCAAATTTCAATCGATCCTGTGTCGCTTTGATGATGAATTCACCTTGAGACCGTCTTTTAGTATCTAAAGTCTCTATCAACTTTGGTACACTCAGATTAGCAAGAGTATCTAAAGTCCGTACTAGTAAATTCCTGGTGTCCGATTGACGGTCGTAGCTTTCGTAGAATAAATACTGAATACTACCTAGCATTAGGCTTTGTTTAAAATTCACTCTACGCCCGTTCCATTCCCACCTTGGATTCTTAAGCAACCATTGTTCGCTTAAATCGTAACGGTTGTAGTAGGCGAAATATTCATCTCGCGCACCAGAAATAATAGATGCTGCAGCAGGTCTATAGGTGAAGAATCCCTGTTCGCTTGACTGTAATATTCGATCAAATTTTGCACTTCGAGCATTGTACTCCGGACTCCATTCTAATAAGGGATATGAACCCTGTGCAAGCCCTGTTGTTACAACTAAACAACAAGCAATCAATATGATGAAGCGCCTAAGAAAAGTGGTCATAGAAAACGGTAGAGTTTTTGTACATTCAATGTAAGATACAGCACCCTAATGATAAAGTAACGAAGTATGAAGAGATTTCTGTATTCATTAATTTTTCTAGCCCTCCTGAGTGTTGAAGCAAACGCACAAGCCGTGATTGTTCGTAAGCGCGATCTCAGTACAACAACTTATGGGAATTCTTCAGTACAGATTAGCCCATCGAGCTCGAGTGCAAATCTCGGTGGCATATATTATAGTCGTTACAATCATGCACTAAAAATTAGCCCAGCCTCGCTTGTTGCAGGAGAAATCCCCCTTTCTTACGAACATAAGGTCAGTGACTATATTACATTCGAGGCAGGCGTTGGCCTGACGACCTATAATTTGACGGAAGATCTCATTCGTGGGTACAGCGAACGTGGTGATGGGGAAACTGTGAGTAATTTCAGCTACTCAGCCCTTTTCAATACAAAATTCTTTCCGGAAGGAAATGCTTTTCAAGACGGATACTACGTAGCCTTCAATCTAAGCCTGCGCAATTACACCCAAGACTTTACCACGCTGGATGATTTCGGTATGGATACAACGGTAAGTGAATTTTTCCGCTGGTCAGATGTTGGCTTCACCATAGGATATCAAAGCCGTCCATCAGAAAAAATGATTCTCGATTGGTATATCGGTGCAGGCATTCGACAAAAGAATAGATCAACAACAGATTACGAACAGATATTTGACCCAACATCGGGATTATTTATTGGTCAGTATATCCTAAACGAAAGCACCAATGTAGCTCCCGCGCTTTTGGGAGGTGTGAAAATCAGCTTATTGTTTAGATAAACACCTTATTCGACTACCACCTCGATAGCAGCGATAGCCTCGTTACTCACTTTTTCTGCGATAGCGTAGGTATCGACAGTTGTATGAGTGAATCCTTCGTTGGCAAGACTCAGACTGCCCAATAAAAGGTCTAGGTCTATTTTCACTACCAATCGATCACCCGGGCGAACAGGCACATCAAAGGTTCGTGTTCTGTACAATGAATCGGTTCCCGTATGCCAAATGATGCCTCCATTGGTGGCAGCATTGCTCAAGTCACCCGCAGCATTGAATCTTCCCTCGGCTTTGATAAATCTATATTTAGAGGCCCAAGTCCAATACATAGCAAAAGCGCTGCTCAAAGGATGTGCAGTATCAAAGCTGGTCGGGTCCATAGCGTTCATGTCTGAAGGAACGCCTAATCCGAAACTAATGTTATCTGCCCTGCGCTGAAGATCCAATGTGTAGATACTGAATGCACTATCACTAGGGTCTACAAAAAGTACATCGCTGAGAAGTTGATTGCCTGCGCGGAAATCGCTTACATAGAAGTGAAAAAGGTCAATGGCAACCGCTGTATCTCCCTTAAAGAAGGGGTCGCTCTGCGAGTACATCACACCGTTTTGAATCCATTGAAATTCAACTGTTAACCGCTTATTTCCCGGTCGACAACCGGCGAGAAATAAGAGAAGTAAGAGAGTAGTAAAAGGAAACCTTTTCATACTAGCGCTATAGTTTGAATACAAACTCGCTCTTTAGATTATCGCTAAGAATCTGAGCCTTGTTGTAATCATCAGCATCGCCTGGATCTGAGTAAATCTCCGGCGTCGAAGACGGCTGCAGGCCCAAGAACAACTTTTCAATATCTAGATCAATGACGAAGAATACATCTTTATTAGCCGCGACATTGAAATTACGCTTTTCACTGCGCTCAATCACCATATCCTCCGAAGCAATTCTCCAAGTAAAGGTGCTCGTAGGTGCAGTGAAAAGAGAATCATTCAAATCAAATACTCTACCCTCAAGTTGAAAGAAGCTATGGCCGGTAGCCGGTCCGTTCCACAAATGTCCTTTCACTAGAGGATTGGTTTCTTCTAAGGTCTCCGGAGCAGCATACGCGCGTGCACTATCCAGTCCGATGTGGTAATTCAATCGTCCATTGTAGGAGCCGCGAGGCAACTGAGCGAGTTTAACTTCTGAAGTCGCCAGAAGATCAATAGCTGTTAAATCATTATCTGTATGAGTAGTATCTTTTTCATCTACACTAACAAACTCAGCTCCGCTGAGGGTAATGTATGCATGACTCAACTTAATAAGATCACCATTAATCTGATACACTGTGCTGGTATCTGCAATATTACCGTCAAAGTATTTATAGGCACGAATGTAGATGTTACGATCGTCCAACGCAGCTGGATCAACAACAGTAATCTCGCGTTCACACGAAGTGAATGCACCAATGGTTAATAATGCTACAATGAATCTTTTCATTCTTCCTTTATTTTCAAAAACTCCGGCGCCTGTTCAATGGCAACCATTATTTGGTCTAACAAATCATCGTTCTCTTCGGAAAAATCAAGTTCCAAAGGTTCCTTAAAGGTAATGGTTAATAGGTTACCTGTACTCTTCACAAACATACCCGTTTTGTCGAAGGCTCGACGAAAGCCATTAATTACTACAGGAACCACCACTGGATTTAATTCACGAATCAAATGAACCGTGCCTCTTCTGCCTTTCACAAATGGGCGTGTTGTGCCCTGTGGGAAGGTAATGGTCCAGCCCGTCTCCATTGCTTTTTTGATGTTGGCAATATCCTTTGGATCTACACCACGATTTATGGTTTTACCAGCCTCACGCCAGGTTCGTTTAATACTTACACTACCTGCATATTGCATCAGCTTCGGTAGTAATCCCTTCTTCATAGTTTCTGCTGCTGCAACAAAAAAGACATTTAGCTTGGGACGAAACAATGTTATGAACGGCACCCTATTGTAAACCTTGTTCTCCACTGCATTGAAAACTTGATACATCGCACTGACATCAGCGAAATATGTCTGATGATTGGACACAAACAACACTCCACGCTCGGGCAATTCTTTGAGCTTGTCCCCGCCCATAATCTGCACTGAATTCATACGAAAAAATCGGTACCAAGTGATTAATCCAAAAACGAAAATGACCGTTCTTTTGATTAACAGGTTGTATCCGAAACTATCTTTTCTAAATGGACTTAACACGTGCACTAATTTCAGTGGTTTGGTAAATATACTCCTTAGGACAAAAGCCCCACTATCCTAGCAGTTATGATTGCAGTTGCACCCCAAATGACTTCTTCACCCCATAGGTATGCTGGGACCTTTACCTTTCCATACTTAGTTGGAACAGTGGCCTTTCCAATGAGTTCGCCGGACATTATTACATGTAATGGTATTGAAAAAGTATAGGCTACTTCATTGGGATCCAGAACCAATTCCGGCAACTCCGTTGTATACCCAATGTAAGGGTGAACAATAAAATTAGAAGGTGGAATATATAAGGGGTTTAGCTTACGGATGATTCGTATACTCT
>CAJWZE010000006.1 GCA_913049845.1 uncultured Cryomorphaceae bacterium | reverse complement strand
CCCAGAGCTTCACGCGCATGCTTAATGCCACAAAGCTCACCGGAACCACGGACAATAACCTTAGCGTTGGCTTCCTAAATGCAATCACCGCGGCCAATTACATTCAAGGCACGGATTCTTTGGACAACCAGGTGGAGGTGTTGACTGAGCCGCTCACAAATTACAATGTAACAGCTATGGACCAGAGAATTGGTGGCAACAGCTCCATAGGCCTGATCAACACTAACGTCACCCGCACAAACACGGCGGGTAACGTTCGAGATGCCAATGTTACTGCCATCACTGTTAATTTGAACTTCCTTCAGAACAGCCATTACTTCAACGGTGCTTTTAGCCGTTCAAGCATCTATGACACCGATAATAATTATGCAGGTCTAGCCGGTGGTTGGGACATGGGTAAACAAATTGGAGAATGGCGTTGGGAACACAGTTTGGAAGTGCTGTCGGACGATTTTGACCCAAATGACTTAGGCTTCCAAGCTCGTGGAAACAAACTTCACCAGGGTTTCATAATGAGCCATAATCTTCTTGAGCCAAACAAGTTCTTCTTGCGCAGAAGACACCGATTAGGCATTCAATACAATCGACTGTATAATCCGGGAAACTTTGAGCGTCTGCACGCAGAATACAGTTTCTTCGGTTTGACCAAGAGCTTTCTCGCCTTTGGTTATAATCTGGAAACTCGAGGCAATGAATACGATTACTACGACCCCCGTGTTTGGGGCCGCTACCGCGTAAATCCAGCCTCGTTCTGGCACAATGGGTGGATTAGTACAGACTTCCGAAAACCACTTGCCTTCGAGGTTCGTGGAGGCCAATGGTGGTGGGCCGACTGGGACGCTCGTGGCCGTTATGGCGAGGTAGAAATCATTGGTAGAATAAGCGACCAATTCAATTTGCGCGCAGAAATCGAGATTGGCAATAACCACCAAATGGGTTGGGCCCAAACCATAAGTGCAGACTCCATAGGTATGGCCCTTCGTTACAGAAGGAACTTTGAACAAACCTTACGCGGCCAATACCTTTTTGGTCCAAACTCCTACCTGTCCTTAGATCTGCGACACAGTTGGAACCGAATAGAAGATGAAGCCATGTATCATCTGAACACGGACGGCAGCCTATCCCCTTCTGATGCTTACAGCGATCCTACGCTTCGAATTAACTTCTTTAATATCGACCTGAAGTATGTATTGTGGTTTGCGCCTGGGCGAGAACTCAACCTATTGTACAGAGCCTCCTTGGCCAATTCTGATGATGCTGCCAATCTCGGCTACATACAAAATATTCAGAGCCTTACCAGTCTTCCTGCAGACAATATCTTCTCGGTGCGTTTGGTGTATTTCCTCGATTATGCACAAATAAAGAAATCAGCTACCTTGCGCTAGATGATAAAGGTCGAGGAAATCCATAAATCGTACGGCACAACGGAAGTACTTAAAGGTGTCAATGGTAGCATTTCAAAAGGCGATTTTATCACTATTGTGGGTGCCTCTGGTGCTGGTAAAAGCACCCTCTTACATCTAATTGCGGGACTGGATAGCTACAACAGCGGTTCCATATCCTTTGATGGTATGTCCTTGGGGAACCTTTCGAAGAAGGAACTGAACGATTACCGCAACAACCATGTTGGACTCGTTTTTCAATTCCACAATCTTCTGCCTGAGTTGACCGCCCTAGAAAACATCACCTTACCGAGATGGATTAGAGGTAAGATGGACGACTGCGGGGAACGCAAAGCAAACGAATTACTTCGATTATTAGGTATTGAGCATCGGGCGCACCACTTGCCAAATGAAATGAGTGGTGGTGAACAGCAGCGCGTTGCCCTCGCGCGAGCTTTAATAAATGAACCAGCATTGCTATTGGCAGATGAGCCTACAGGAAATTTAGACAGTGCCAATGCCGCAGCTGTGCATGAATTGCTTCTAAAGCTGAATAAAGAGCTCGGACAAACCATCGTGGTGGTAACTCACAACAAAGAACTGGCAGCTCTAGGCGCTACGAAATGGTCTATGACAGACGGTAAACTCAGTGAGTAAATGAAACTTAAAAAGAGTGAACTACGTGATTTCCTTCTGGAAAAAGCTGACCTCTATGCTCGAAAAAGCTTCATTCATGAAGATCCCATTCTTATCCCCCATCGATTCAATCAAAACGACGATATAGAAATCAGCGGTCTGCTCGCGGCCACATTGGCTTGGGGACAACGCAAGACCATCATTGCCAAAAGTGAAGATCTCATCGAACGCATGGATAATGCACCGGCAGATTTCGTCAAAAATGCCAGCAGGAAAGATCTTGAAACCTTCAACGGTTTCGTACACCGCACCTTTCAAGCAGAGGATATAAAGGGTCTTATAAGCGCACTGAAAGTGTTGTATTCAAAGTACCATAATATTGGGGATTTCTTCGGGCAACACCTCGATAGTCAAGAGCATTTAGGAGCCGCGTTCACCGCTTTTAAGGGATATTTACTCGAAAACGGCTTGCCTAATCGGGCATCCAAACACTTTGGTGACCCTACAAAAGGGAGCGCTTGTAAACGCATCACCATGTATTCACGTTGGATGACCCGTACCTCCAAGGAAGGAATTGATTTCGGTATTTGGGACATAAACTCTTCCCTATTATCGCTTCCGCTTGATGTGCATAGTGGCCGAGTGGCACGCAGCCTTGGGCTACTGAAGCGAAAGCAAAGCGACTGGAAAGCAGTACGAGAGCTTGATCATGCAGTTCGTAAAATCGAACCCAATGACCCTGCGAGATTAGATTACGCCCTCTTCGGACTAGGCGTATATGAGGGATGGAAATAGCTTAAAGCGCTATTAAACCCGGGATTTTAACTGCTTCTTCATAGCGCTGTATGACAGAATCTGCGTCCATCATCATCTCTTTAGCACTGATAGAAATAAACTTCCCAGTTTTACTCTTGCGCAACTCTACCTGAGCCGTAGAATTATCAAACAATGCTTCTGTCTGCGCTACTCTTTGATTGTCTGCAGGCACAATGAATTTAAAAAGATATACTGCTGGCCAGTTGCGCTCCTTTAGTTTCTCGCGCAGGCCCTTCCAGGGATCTTGACTCATAAGGATTAAATTCTATTACAAAAGTAAAGCAAGCTCTTTAAGCTCACGATTCTTTAGAAAGTTTTTGGCCAATTCCATCCGCTCATGCAGGTAAATATCCTCTTCAATGGCCGGACTTTCGGTTATGAACGCTTGGTAGAGTTGACCAAGAGGTCCTTGAATTTCCTCGCCTCTGAGCCACAAGGCCTGAACCGCATTCAATAATTCAACCCCAAGTATCCCATAGACGTTATCTACCACTTTCAGCAATTTTGTTGCGGCATTTGCCCCCATACTTACATGGTCTTCTTGCCCGTTGGAACTTTCAATACTATCCGCAGAAGCAGGATTACATAACTGCTTGTTTTGACTAACCATACTTGCAGCTGTATATTGGGCAATCATTAGACCTGAGTTTATGCCAGGGTTTTTCACCAGGAATGGCGGCAATCCTCTGCGTCCAGATATGAGTTGATAGGTTCTTCGCTCGGATATGCTTCCATACTCGTGTATGGCAAGAGCCCCATAGTCCAATGCTAAAGCCAATGGCTGTCCATGAAAATTACCCGCACTGATAATGCGTCCTTCCTCGATGAGAACAACCGGGTTATCGGTTGCTGCATTCACCTCTACCTCAAAAACATCCATCATATGTTTCAATGCTCCTTTAGAAGCACCATGAACTTGAGGTACACAACGGAACGAATACGGATCTTGCACATGCTCCTTTTCTCTATGCATTGCCTTGCAAGGTTCTAGCCATTGCAATATTCGCTCGGCAGTGAGCAATTGCCCTCGATGCGGCCTAGTTAAATGCACTCCTGGGGTAAAAGGCTCTATTCTTCCGTCGTACGCCAAAGTCGACAAGGCAGCCAATTGATCCGCTAAAAAATCAATTCTACGTGCCTGTATGAGCGCGTAAATGCCGTGTGCCGACATAAACTGTGTACCGTTCAAAAGAGCTAATCCTTCTTTTGAAGCTAGTTCAAGCGGTCGCCAAGCGCTATTTCCAAGTACCTGTAAGGCTTTTAAGGTAGGTATTCTTTCATCATTCAAATACACTTCTCCTTCACCCAATAACGGCAAGGACATGTGTGCAAGTGGCGCTAAATCACCGGAAGCACCCAAAGAGCCTAACTCATAAATTACGGGTACGGCACCGCTATTATACATGGCGATGATCTGCTCAACAACTTCTAGGCGAATACCACTTACTCCAACTGCAAAACTCTGAACCTTCAAGGCCATCATCAATCGAACAATATGCTGTCCTATGGCAGCACCAGCGCCGCAAGCGTGAGAACGAACCAAATTTGCCTGTAATCTGCCCAGATCGTCATTATCCACTACTACGTTGCACAATGCCCCAAATCCAGTATTCACACCGTATATCGGCGTTTTGCGTGTTTTAGTGCGTTCCTCTAAGAAGGAACGTGAGTTCCGAATACGGTCTGCAGCCGCAGCATCCAATGTAATTGTAGCATCGCCTTTCGCTATAGATTCATAGACTGAATAGGATAAAGGAGATGCCCCTAGAATGATATTTTGTGTCATAGCAAGAAGTTGTGCTGTCAAATTACGCACAAGTGGCCAATTTTAGTAGAATAACTGAACCGCACTGCTGAAAATGCGTTTAGAATCTTAGAACATTAGACTAAAAATGAAGAAATACGTAATCATTGGCGGAAGCAAAGGCATTGGAAAAGAAACCGCTGAACTACTTACCGCAGAGGGTCACCAAGTCACTGTATTCAGCAGAACACCTTACGAAGGGCCTGCCCACAGCATAGAATGGGAAGAATTTAATGTCCTTGAGGATTCTTGGGAAAATCAAATGCCAGAAGACATTGACGGTCTTGTGTACAGCGTAGGCTCCATCAACCTCAAACCCTTCCGCGGCCTAAAACCCGAGGTATTTGAAGACGATTTCCAATTGCAAGTTATGGGTGCTGTAAAAGCACTACAAGCTGCGTATAAAAACTTCAATGCAAACAGTATCCCCTCAGTAGTACTCTATTCTACGGTTGCTGTACAACGTGGAATGCCTTTTCACGCCACAGTAAGTGCTTCAAAAGGTGCCATCGAAGGCTTAACGAGGGCTATTGCAAGTGAGTGGGCACCGAAGGCGCGAATCAATTGTATTGCTCCTTCACTAACGGACACCCCATTGGCCGGTAAATTTTTGAGTACCCCGGAAAAGAAAGAGGCAATGGGCAATAACAATCCAATGAAACGTGTTGGAGAGGCCAATGATATTGCGGAAATGACCGCCTTTTTGTTGAGCGATAAGAGCTCTTGGATGACCGGGCAAATCATACATATCGACGGCGGCCAAAGCGTACTTTAAAATGCCAACCCTCTTAGACAGTACTTCCTTAGATAGTATGGAGCGCCAAGTACGCACCACCCTAATAAACAGTCTGTCTGGAGTCCGAACGGCCTTTATCGGAATTACCGCAGACAGCAATGGACGTTTAAATGCTTCTACGCTATCCAACGTAACACATGTAAGTGCCCATCCAGCGCAGATAAGCGTTTTGTTTCGGCCAGATAACGGCAAACGTCATACGCTTAATAATTTCATCAACGGCAGCCCACTCACACTAATCTGTATGCCCTTCAATCAGGTAAGCGTGGTTCATGAAGTGAGTATGAATGCACCTGAAGGTACTTTTGAGCTCGATGTGCTCGAAGTCGCTACTTACCATGTTGAAGGTTGTCCTCATCCCCTTCCCAAGGACTACCTATATGCTATATCACTTGAATTTGTAGAGCGTTTTAACCTCAATAACGGTTGTATTTATACCATCGGACAAATCAAGAGTATTGCGATAGGAGCGGCATTGAAAGTCGATGAAGAAGGACAGATTTCGTTTAGCACGCCACCAACACTCGCAATAGGTTTACGACAATATACTACCACAGAAACAGACATCAAGCTCCCCTACCCGAATACCGCTAAATACGGATTCTGATGCGTCAAAAAATTCAACTTGTTTGGTTTAAGCGCGATCTGCGTTGGTTTGATAATAAGCCCGTTTATGACAGTATTCAAGGTAATCTTCCAACGCTTTATTTTGCCTTGTACGAACCTTCGCTGTTTGAACTCCAACAATATGACGAAAGGCACCTGAGATTTATTGCAGACTCCATTGAAGATCTCAATCAGCAAGTTGGCAATGGCTCTGTTCATTTCATCCGTACTGAAGCTCTAGATTTTTTCAAGAAGCTCATAGCAAACTATGAGGTCGTTCGTGTCTTTAGCCACAAGGAAACCGGCATTAAACATACTTTTGATCGTGATATTGCCGTCCAAAAACTTCTGAAATCAAATGGGATTCTATGGCTAGAATCTGATGCCAATGGCGTTCGACGCGGCCTAAGAAACCGGAGGGATTGGGTCAAAAAGTGGCACTATGATGCCGTGCAATCCCTTATTACTATTGATTTAAAACAGGTTGGCGAGCGTGCATTACCCGCACCCAACTTTGCCGAGTTAATGCCTGCGGTCTTCGGGGAACACCCGTTTTTCCAGCGCGGAGGTGAACGTCGCGCACACAGCATTATAAGAAGCTTTTTAACCAATCGGATTTCTCGATACTCATATAGTATTTCCAAACCCCAAGAATCTCGAAAAGGGTGCAGCCGAATATCACCACATCTTGCTTGGGGAAACGTCAGTGTGCGACAATTGGTCCAAATCATGGAAGTAACAGATATCCCTGGTTCCCAGCGCAATATCCGTGCATTTGCAGATCGATTGAGATGGCAAGCACACTTCATTCAAAAGTTTGAAAGCGAATGGGAATACGAATTCCTACCCATTAACAGAGCCTACACAGCCATCGATGAGAGTAAGGTGTTTGATCCAAAACTATTTACCGCTTGGAAAGAAGGGAAAACAGGAGTGCCGCTGGTAGACGCATGTATGCGATGTCTTACCGCCACAGGATATTTGAATTTTAGAATGCGTGCAATGGTAGTGAGTTTTTACAGCCAATACCTATGGCAACCTTGGAAGCCAGGTGCGGATTATCTCGCATCTTTATTCACTGATTTTGAGCCCGGTATTCATTATGCCCAATTCCAGATGCAAAGCGGTTATACTGGTGTAAATACCATTCGAATCTATAACCCTGTTAAACAAAGTCAGGACCACGACCCCAAGGGAGCCTTCATCAAACAATGGGTACCCGAGCTATTTCAAATACCTGCACCATACATCCATGAACCTTGGAAGATTCCACCGATGGAACTAACCATGCAAGGGTACAATACGGGTTCATATCCCTTAGAACCAGTGATAGATTTAGTAAAAGCTCGAAAAAGAGCGAGCGATACGCTCTATGCGAAGAGAAAAGAAAAAAGCACTAAAAAGGAAGCACGCCGAATCCTGAACAAACATGTAAATCCTGGACCGCGGAAATCTTAATCTTGTACCAATCGGAATCCTTCGCCGTGTACATTTTCAATACGAAGGCTCTCATCCGCCTTCAAGTATTTGCGAAGCTTCGCGACATAAACATCCATCGAGCGCCCTGTGAAGTAGTTGTCTTCCTTCCAAATCTTGAGTAAGGCCTTCGATCTTGGTAGCAATTGATTTTTATGAGCAGCTAAGAGTTTTAGCAAATCGCACTCTTTTGGACTAAGTTTCGTGATTGAATCTCCAACTATTAGCTGACGAATCTTCGGTTTGAATATCAACTTTCCTATTTGGATTTCATCCGGCTCCTCCTCTACATCTGCAATATTTCGACCAATAATAGCTTGAATCTTATAAAGCAATACATCTGTATCAAAAGGCTTGACTAAATAATCATCAGCTCCGGCACTGTAGCCCGCAATGATATCCTCCTTTTGACCTTTTGCAGTTAAAAAGATAAGCGGCTGACCATTATCGATTGCCTTCACTTCGGTAGCAAGGGTCAAACCGTCTTTTTTAGGCATCATGATATCAAAAATACACAAGTCGTACTCTCCTTGTTTGTAGGCTCTTAACCCCTGTACTCCGTCTCGTTCTAGGTCAACCTCAAAATCGTTAAACATCAATGTATCACGAAGTAGGTTTCCAAAATTCGTGTCGTCTTCAACAAGTAAAATACGTTGCTTAGTCATTGTGTGGGTTCTTTTCTAATACTACTTTGAACGTGGTGCCCTCTCCTTCATCGCTTTGAACAGAAATGGTTCCTCGATGCTTTTCTATAATTTCTTTAACGAACGAAAGGCCTAATCCGTGCCCCTTTACATCGTGAATATTGCCTTTAGTCGCACGGTAGAATCGATCGAAGACCTGATTCAACGTGTCCTCATCCATACCGATACCTCGGTCCCGTACCAAAATATAAAACGCTGAAGAACTTTGCGTCATTTGTATACTAATCTTAGGCGTTCCATTGCTGTACTTCACCGCATTATCAATGAGGTTGGTCAATGCACTTTTGAACTGGGTATGGTCACCGAAGTAGGAATAGTTGCCTTCAGTAATGTTTAAATCAATCCACCCCTGCTTGTCTTGAACGGCAAGTTTGAAGTGTTGAACGGCCTCAGTCAATACTTGAGAAATATCCATCACCGCCTTATCTAAAGTGAGTTCCTCTTTATCCATCATGGACATCTGAAGAACGCTTTCCATCTGAGCATTCATACGCTTGTTTTCTTTTTTCACGATACTTAGATAGCTTTGCATCTTTGAGGGGGCCATCTTTTCGCCATTTCTGATGAGTGCATCTACAGCCAAGTTGATAGTCGCAAGTGGCGTCTTGAATTCGTGTGACATATTATTAATAAAGTCACTCTTTACTTCTGCTAACCTCTTCTGCTTTCGACCCTGACGTTGCACACCGAAGAATGCCACGAGTATAACTACTGAAAACAGCAGAGAGGCAATCAATGACATGTACACACGTCTGGCTAAATAAAATTTCTCTGATGGAAAATACAAGAGAAGCTGTCTTGTTGGTCCAAAAAAACTTTCAGCCAAGACATAATTAAATGTGGTCAGATTCGGATCAAATTCGGCCGAAGCTAGATTACTGAGGTAGCCATTTTCAACAATTGCCCATTTCGGTGAAGTTCGCACGCCGTTTTGAAGTAGTTGTGCATTGATGATGCTATCAAGTTCAACCTGGGTGACTTGCGCAGACCAGGGTAAGGAATTTTGAAAATTATCAATCAATCCTTCGAATAGAGAGGAATCTCCAAAGCCCATAGCGTTAGGAACCTGTCCCGTAGACCAACGCAACTTGGTCTGCCCCATTGGGGTATTGATGGTAACCGTGCTATCTGCAGAAGCTCCATTATTAAAAGCGCCCATACTTTTTCGACGAACAAACATTCGCACCCGTTCATTCAGGCTTGTTGAAGTGGTACCAACCTGTTGTTCGAACTGTTGACGCTGTAATTCAAGTTGACCCGACAATAGATTCAACTGCAGAAAAAGCGCACCAATAACTGCAGCTGTTAATACAGCAGTGATTGAATTTGCCTTCAATTGACCTAAGATATTTTGGAACATAGGGCGAATGTACTACTCGAACTATTTCAATGTAAGAGTTTTAACGCCGTTTAACACCTACAACAAAGTTTCAATGATGTGGTCTGCAGTTAATCCCTCAGCCTTGGCCTTGTAATTCACTACGATACGATGCCTTAAAATAGGTTTCGACACTGCTTTTACATGATCTATAGTTGGAGAACCCACTCCTTGCATAATTGATACCGCCTTGGCAGCAAGAATCAAGTTTTGACTTGCACGTGGTCCAGCACCCCATTTTAAGTATTCATCAGCTTTTGAATGCGCGCCGTCTGCACCTGGTCGAGTTTTACGCACGAGAGATACTGCGTAATCAATCGTGTCGTCAGTCACTGGCAATCGTTTTAATGCAGTTTGAACATCTGTAATTTCTTGGGCGGTGAATATCTGATCTATCCCAGTATTGTGGCCTATGGTCGTTTGTTTCACGACCTGTTCTTCTTCTTCTTTGGAAGGATATCCTACAGCAATATTAAATAAAAAGCGGTCGAGCTGTGCCTCAGGGAGCGGATATGTCCCTTCTTGCTCGATAGGGTTCTGCGTGGCCAACACAAAGAATGGCTGTGGTAAATCGTATGAAATACCGCCAATACTCACGCATTTTTCTTGCATTGCTTCGAGAAGCGCTGCTTGCGTTTTAGGGGGTGTTCTATTAATCTCATCCGCTAAAACGACATTAGCAAATACCGGCCCTCTGCGAAAATCAAACGTACGTTCTTTGTTAAGAACCTCAGTACCCGTGATATCGCTAGGCATCAAATCAGGAGTGAACTGTATGCGAGAAAAATCAAGACCTAGCGCTTTACTCACAGTAGTTACTAATAATGTTTTTGCTAATCCAGGAACACCTATTAATAGACTGTGACCACCAACTAGAATACTTTGTATGATTAAATCTACAGCTTCATTTTGTCCGACAATAACTTTAGCTACCTCATTTTTAAAGGCAACAAGTTTAGCCGGCGCTTGCTCTAGTGTTGTTATAACCTGCTGATCAGTCATCTCTGTTGCTGTTCCAATTAACGAGCTTTTCATCACATAAGAAATACCCCAAATTGATTTTCACGAAGGTTTCTACCAATTTTTCTTTCTTCCACTCTTCCACCATTCTGCTCTGCTTTTCTTGCAGTGCAAAACCCTTAATTCGTGTGAAGTCGATATCCAAATTTGCCTTGTGAGGCTCAAACTTTCTGTCTAAACGTATAATACGGAAAGCCTCTCGCTGATCCTGACTTTGGAAATAACCAGTCTCAGAAATTGAACCTTGCTCCATTTTATTAACAACGGCAAATAAACCTCTATCTAAGGCACTTACTTCAAAGCGGTTGTTACCACTTTGAAAATTGCTCATCTGTCCGCCGTTGAATTTCGTCTGCTCGTCTTCCGAATACTTATTGGCAGCTTCTTCAAACGTCATTTCGCCTTGGCTAATAGAAATGGTAATACTGTCCAAGAAGTTCTTAGCTTCTTGTAGGTTCTCCTGAGACATCTTCGGTTTTATCAGGATGTGACGTAGATCTAACTCTTCGCCACGTTTCTCGAGCAGCTGTACAATATGATAACCAAACTCTGTTTTAAATGGATTACTAATCTCACCACGCTTCAAATTGAAAGCGATGGCCTCAAATTCCTTTACGAAAACACCACGCTGGATAGCTTTGTATTCCCCACCTTTCTTATTGGATCCTGGATCCTCACTATACAAAATGGCCATTGAAGAAAATGAAGTACCGTTTTCAATACGCTCTTTCAAAGCCTTCAGTTTATCAATCACCTCTTGTTCAGCCTCTTTAGAAATCTCCGGATACTTAACAATTTGGCTGATTTCAACCTCTTCATTAATCAATGGAATACTGTCTTTCGGGAGGTTTTCGTAGTACTCACGCACCTCGGAAGGAGTGACCTCGATACCTTCCACTACAGTCATTTGCATACGCTGAGCAGTGAGCTGATCGCGAACAAGCGTTCGCATATCTTCTTTGATTTCTACTACTGACTTTTCGTAGAACTCCTCTAATTTATTCTGGTCGCCCATTTGTGCGATGAGCTGCTGAATACGGCGATCCATATTAGATTCTACTTCGTCTTCACCAACTGTAACAGAATCAATAGCAGCATGGTGGATTAGCAGTTTCTGAAACAATAAGTCTTCAAATACCAAACATTCACTCAGTTCTTCACCGAAATTTTGGCGACGCATAATATCGTATTGCTCGTCCACCTCACTCTTTAAAATAATATTACCTCCAACAATGGCTACAACACCATCTACGGTTTGCGATTGACCTTGAGCCATAAAAATGAACCCAAATAGATTAAGGAATAAGTAAGTCGCCTTTTTCAATTGCATTTGCTATTATATTTTCTCCGATGCTCTCGATAAGCTCCATCCGGCGCTTATTAAGAATCATCTTTCTAATGTTTTCACGCACATATTGCAGCGGAGAATAACTGTTCTCGATTCGTATGTCGTTTATACTGACAAAATACACCATAACTGTGTCCTCACAAGTAAACCTGGGTGTTCGTTTTAGATAGCTATAAGGGTTACTGGATTCCAAAGGGATATCATTGAGAAAATCATCCAAAGGTACCCATGAAGAATCTGTGTAAGCGCTCTGTTTGGTGGCAAAAACCTCGATCCAATCCAAGTACTTACCCTCCTGTCCAAGGGTTTTAAACCAGCGTTTAGCCTGTTTCATTTTTTGCGCCTCTATAGGAACAGCCGTATATTGCGCACGTACAATACTTTCCTTTAGCTCAAAATTACTTTGGTTCTCAACGTAATATGACGCAACTTCCTCGTCGCTGACATTCGTATCAAGGTTCTCACTAACGTAACGCTCGATGTAAGCATGTTTAAGCAGGTCATTTCTATACTGCCTCACAAGATCTTCGAAATCCCTTAAATCTGCCTTCAGATTGAACTCAGCCGCCTGAACTAATAATTCGTTCTTTGCCCAATTTCGAGCAATGGTTTGGATTAATGCAATACTATCTGCTTCAGCCAAGATACCGGGCTTTGGCAATTGGTCTTTAATATCCGCCAACAAGAGTTCTTTCCCCCCAAGTTGTGCGACCACGTCGTCCTTACGCGTCAAGTTTTGACCGCAAGAAATAAGGCCCAGCGCTACTATGAAGAGAAGGATACGCATTACTCAGCCAGCTCTGCAAAGATTTTCTCTTTCACACTTTCGTTAATAATAACCTCAAATTTTTCTTGGAGCGAAGCTACCCACTCCGCCTCTAACTCGTTCTGGTAACTCGCAATCACAAGACCTTTCACTTCGTTCAGTGCTTTCGGCCCTGCCGGTAAAAAGTCTATGGTTTGTAATACTGCAAATCCTTCGTTATATGCGGTCGGACCGTGTATGCCCGGTTTTGTGTACCATAAGGTCTGGAATACTTCATCATCTTTTTGTTGTGCTGTACCTTCGGACACAGCGACAGCTAGAGCGTCATTTGAAGTCAAGAATTCATTCAGCTTTTCCGATTTATCCTTAGCAACCCATCTTGCGATTTTCTTAGCATCTTTCTCGTTATAAGCTACCCATAACTTGTAGCTTATACGGTCGTCCCAGGTAAAGTTGTTCTTGATGGTTTGGTAATGATTGTAAATTCCGGCACTATCTTTGGCAGCTTTATCCCACACCTCTTCTTGGGTGAGGTCGAACAAAAGAATTCCTTCTCGGTACTCTCTAACTAAATTTTTAAAGTCTGGATATTTCGACTCTAATTGACTGTCTTCGTAAGCAATGATGTTATCATTACTCACTACATTAAACAATAATCGCAGGTATTCTTCTACACCTTCAGTAGGCTGAATCTTTTGATTCTCCGCCCAAAATGACAGTATTGTACTTTGAAGAAGCTCAATATCGGCATACGTTGCCACTACGCGATCATTCTTAACGCTTGGAGCTTCCCATTGGCCTGTGGCAAATTTATCTGCATCTACCACTGCCACTGTACGTCTATAGTTTCTTTCATTTACAGTGAAGTTATAGTTGCGCTTCAGCGTATTTACAAATTTCTTCGCACCAACTTGACTCCTAGAATCGCGTTTCACTTTAGATTTAATTTCCTTTTCCAAAGCTTCAAAAGCTGGCATTGGCTTCTTTTCAATCAATTGAATAACGTGCCATCCTATGTTCGTTTGAATTGGTGCAGAAAAATCGCCTGGTATTTCCAAGGCAAAAGCTGCATTCTCAAAAGAAGGCATCATCTTATTCAGACCAAACTCTGGCATCTCGCCACCGCGATCTTTTGTTTTTATATCCTCACTAAAAGAAACCAAAGCATCGAAGTCTTCGCCGTTTTGCAAGCGATTATATATTTCCTGTGCACTGCGCTCTGCACGCTGCTTTTCGGTTAATTTAGTCTTTTCACCTGCTGCGAAAAAGATTTGACGAACACGAACAGTTCCACTAGCCGGTCGCTTATCAATAGTTTTAATCAAGTGGTAGCCGAATTGAGAACGGATTGGCTTGCTAATTGAACCAACTTCTTGTTCGTAAGCACCGGTTTCAAATGGATAGACCATGTTGAAGGCAGTAAAGTAACCTAAATCTCCTCCCTGCTTTGCACTCCAAGTATCTGCGCTCTTGGATCGTGCAGCGTCTTCGAAAGACAGTTTGCCCTTAATGATTTCGTCGCGCAATTCCATCATCGCTTTGTACACTCGTAAGGTATCGGATGCTAAAGCACTCGAAGTTAATTCGAACATGATGTGTGCTGCACGCACCTCTTGCGACATTCGAGCGTAGGCTTCCTTGATTAAAGCATCTTCAGAACCCATATCACTTAAATATGGCTTGGCTAACTGAGCTCTGTACCCACCAAACTCTTTCACGAATTTCGATGCGGTATCTCTGCGCTGGTCGAAGGCCTCAGCAATTTTTAGTTTAAAGCGTATGTATAAATCCAAGTACTCTTCGGAAGTTTTAGGATCAATAGAATTACCTACGTCCTTATTTTTTTCGTAGACCGCCTTGAATTCTTCTGATGTGATGGTCTGATTACCGACCGTAAATAAGACCTCTTGGGCCTGTAGTTGTGCGCCAAAGAAATAAATGGCAATTAGAATGATTTTCTTCATTATTTATCTTCTACTATAATTAGGAGCTTCTCGAGTAATACTAACGTTGTGCGGATGACTTTCCTGCATACCTGCAGCGGTTATTTGAATAAATCGGGCCGATTTTTTCAACATAGGCATATCTTTCGCGCCACAGTATCCCATACCAGCGCGAAGTCCACCAATGAACTGGTACATCACTTCACCTACTTCACCTTTATACGGAACGCGACCAACAATACCTTCAGGAACTAGTTTTTTGACATCGTCCTCAACATCTTGGAAGTATCTGTCTTTGGAACCGTCTGACATCGCCTCAACGGAACCCATTCCACGGTAGGTCTTATATTTTCTGCCCTCGTAGATAACTGTTTCGCCCGGGCTTTCCTTGGTCCCAGCGAACATAGAACCGAGCATCACGCAGTCCGCACCCGCTGCAAGCGCTTTAACAATGTCACCAGTAAATCGGATTCCACCGTCAGCGATGACTGGGATGCGTCCGTCTATAGTCTTAGCAACTTCCATAACAGCGCTCAGCTGAGGAAAACCTACACCAGCAACAATTCTTGTAGTACAGATCGAACCAGGTCCAATTCCTACTTTCACTGCATCTGCACCGGCCTCCATAAGGTATAATGCAGCTTCTGGAGTCGCTATATTACCGACAACTACGTCAAGTTCAGGAAATTTGGACTTAACACCCTTTAAAGCAGTTACTACACCCTTCGTATGACCGTGCGCTGTATCGATGATTACGGCATCCACACCGCTCTCATATAAAGCACCTACGCGCTCTACAACATCACCCGTAACGCCTACAGCCGCTGCAACGCGTAAACGTCCGTACTTATCCTTATTAGCATTTGGTTTTACTCTGTTTTTAGTGATGTCACGATAGGTAATCAAACCGACAAGCTGATTGTTGGTATTGAGTACGGGCAATTTCTCAATCTTGTGCTCCTGAAGGATTGCTTCTGCCTCCTCCATAGTTGTTTCAGGAGTGGCGGTAATCAAGTTTTCCTTTGTCATTACTTCAACGATCAAGCGTTCATCTTCCTTCTCAAAACGTAAATCACGATTGGTTATAATACCTATGAGCTTTTTGGATGCATTGACAACAGGTACACCACCAATCTTGAATTCGGCCATCATCGCCTTTGCATCCGCGACTGTGGCATCTTTCAAAAGCGTAACTGGATCTAGGATCATACCACTCTCCGCACGCTTTACCTTACGAACTTCAATTGCTTGTTGTTCTATGGTCATATTTTTATGAATTACACCAATGCCCCCTTCCTGTGCGATTGCAATAGCCATAGCGCTTTCGGTCACAGTATCCATAGCAGCAGAAATAATAGGAGTTTTCAACTCGATGTTACGAGTTACTTTCGATGATAAATCCACATCGCGCGGAAGAACTTCTGAATAGTTAGGAACGAGTAGTACGTCGTCGTAAGTTAGGCCTAAGCCTATTACTTTGTTCATTGAATCTGACATTGCAATTCCGATTTGAATTGCGCCCAAAATTAAGTAATTTCTACGAAACATACGGAGGGCGGCTACAAGCCGCCCGTAATGCTTTAAGAAATCTTAAAGATTAATAGAGCAATGTAAAGTTTCCACGCTCTTCGATTGGTACATCTTCAATAGAACGGTACTTCACGGAATAGGTGTACACACCGATTCCAGCATCTTTACCGCCTATCTTTCCGTCCCATCCTTCTGCGATGGTAGTCGTACGGAACACTTCTTGTCCCCACCGGTCCATAATGAATAGAGTGTAGCTATCTGTGCGGGCGAAGACGCCTTGCGGTTTCCACACTCTGTTCTCTACGAAATCTGAATATGGGTTAAATGCAGTTGGGAACCAAAGACGCGCTTTGTGAACTGCACATGTTACGTTTGATCTTGCATTAAACTTCATACCGAATTCATCGCGCCAAGGAATAATAGCATCAGCCGCAATCGCTTTGATGTAGTAACAGAATTTGCCCTTGGAGTTTGAATAAGGCTTAATATCGTCTATGAATCCAGTATCGGAAGTTGATGTCACGTAGTTAAACGAACTTCCTCCGTCCGAAGAACGATAGATTTCATATTCCTCAACACCCCCGTCAAAATCGCGATATGGCGTCCAGTTCAATGCACAAGTCAAGTTTCCGACAGCTTCCACATTTAAAAGAATGTTGGTTGCCAAATTCGAGATGGTATCTAACGCACCACACGAATCGCGAGAAGTAATTCGGTAGTAGTATCTGCGTGACATCGGATCAGCCGTGTAATCGATGAACTTCACCTCCCACGGTCCTAATGCCGGTTTAGCGACAGTACCAATGGTCAAATAAGGTCCTATTTCATCATCTGCACGTTGAATTTGATAATCGATAACATCTGCATCCTTGTCAATGTAAGCGTGCATATCCACACCATTCTGGCTATTCACAGAAGCTCTACCCAAGTAAAGCACCCGAGAACCCTGAACTACAGCAGAACTATTACATACACGATTGGAGGTTGAAGTGACCGTTCTAGTAGTATCCACGGCTTTCACATAATAACAGTACGTATATCCATTAAGGATACCATAGTGGTTGAATGATGTGTCTAATGTACCTCCCTTGAGCAATACTCCAGAAATAGTACCACCAACAGGGTCCGTGATATCAGCATAAAGATTGTACTCTAGCGGCTGAGTTTGTGTCCAAGTCTTGTACGTACCCCAACGCAATCGAGCGTATCCATCACAAGGATCAATACCAATCTGTAAATGAACAGAGCTAGATGGTATGGTAATACCTACGGAACTTTGATTACCACAACTATCTACAGCAGTCACCACAAAGTTTTCGCTCTGGTTTGCTGCATTACTCAAGTTGTATACCCAAGGCATTGAAGTCGCCCAATTCGAAGCGAGAATAGAATCAATAGGCACAAAGAACCCACTATTATCTTCCCTGTAAATAACGTAGTAAATGACATCACTATCACTTGAAGATTTCCACGCAAGTGCGCTTAGATTGCCACCAGCTACTGTCACAGAATCAAATACAACTGCGGAAGGAGCAGTCTTATCTGAGAAGAATCCAGAGTCGAGAGAACTCTCACACGTCGAGTTGTAACGTACTTGGTAGTTCAACCAAGAACCGCAGAATGCAACGGTATCAATCCAAGAAGTATCTGTAGTTGTTCCTAATTGAGTCCATTGTCCAGAATTTGTAGGTGCCTCTACCCAAACGTCGTAAGATATTGTAGTATCACTTACTTTCCAGCGATTCCAGTCCAAGCGTGCAATACTGCTATTTGGTGGAGGTGGGAAAGCTTGAAGGCCTAGGCGAATATTTTGAATGGTATCTGTAGGAACAGTCAAAAGACCACAACCACCTGCTGTCTGAATCGTGTAGGAATTCTTTGCATTCGGATCAGCCGAAGTGTGCGTGTAAGTTTGTGTCGCCCAATCATAAATTGTATCTACCACTGTGTTATTCCCCATAGTGTCTATGTGGTTGATAATGTAATAATCGAAGTTAAATCCGGTATCGGCGTCATTTACCCAATCGAAAGAAACCGCGCCGGTAACTGGGTCTTGTGAAATACAAGTATTGTCAACGTTTACATTTCTTGGCATATAGTTGAGAACTTCTACCACTACTTTCTTGTAGGTAAATCGATTCAAAGGGCACTGGTCATCCTGCATTCTCAAATAGAACGAGTATTCTGATTTTAAAGCTCCACATTGGTATTCTTGATAGAACAAGTGGTTGCAGTCAATGTGCCATTCAAACTCAACATCGTTAATACCAGGATAAGTGTATACGCCTCCGGTATTCAGCGAAGTAATGGTCGCACAAGGAGGGTTGAATAAACAGCTGCTCGCATTCCCATAATTTGATGCTGAACTCAAATTACCACCTGATGCGCTGAACTCGATGTTTTGCGAAGAACAATTCGGATTTGGATATGGATCTGACGACGAGATTTTGAATTTAATGGTGTCGCCTGGGTAGGCATCAGTGTAGTAGTATATCGTATCTCCTGCGGTGTTTGTTACTGGATTCAATACCGTTGGGTTCTGTTGGCCTGGATCTGGCGTCAAATCCATTGTTGGCTCTACATCAACAAATGCTGATGAACAGAGTCCTGAAGGTGGCGTGCACGAAAGAGTGACGATTGGGATGTCACGGAAGATTTCCCCAACCTTTTGTCCACAACGCCATTCCTCAATTATCACACAAGTGGCCCACGAGCCTGCCAGGGCTGAGTTGAAATTAATCTCACCTGTCTGACCGTTAATCGACCCAGGGGTACTACCTGTTCCACTTGGCAGTGGCGAAGAAGCGCTGTAACCCGAAGAGAAAGTAACTGAACTTCCTGGCCAAACTGAACCTTGCAAAGGTGATGCCCAGTCGTAATACAATGAATCGAGATCCGGATCGTAACCAAGATTATTATAAATTACATCAACGTTGGTACAAGAAATTACTTGAGGATCTTCCAAGAAATTCGGTGAATTATCAAAACACGTAGGATTAGCTGTAGTTCCGGCGGACAAAGGTGTAGTGGAGCCAGGAGGAGTGTAAGGAAACATTACTGCGCGAAGTAAGTATCCTTGGTTAGACGGTCCGTTCGATATTGAACCCGGACGGCAACAGCTGTTCCAAGTGAAGTACCATCCACCAGCCGGCGGTGTGCCTGTTAACGTTATATCGCCGGAACGAAAGACGTACTTCTGCATTCTTCCTTGTCCCGATGTAGCACCTGAACATGAGGTAGTTCCTGTGTAACATGCCGGTACTACATCTGTAGTACTAACATAGGCGCAAGAAATCGAAACACCCGCATTATTTGCTAAAGTCTGGGGGTTGGTACTAATCGTAATACCACCACAATCACGATAAATCACAAGAGTAAACTGATATTTTCCGTTGGGTTTACACTTCCAGATAATCTCACCACCCAGAAGGTGGGAAGCATTCATTTGAACTGCGAAAAGCCCGAGAGCCAGAGTGAGCAATAATTTCTTCATAGTTTTTAAGCGAACATAGAATTTCGAAAATAACGGATTTATTCCACTTTTCGCACCACAATTGTCATTGGTTTTCACCGAATGAGGGAACGACTTGAATTACTGATTAACAAGCAGTTGAATGCAATTCTCAACGCTTCGATATTTTGTTGTGTGAAATATGACGCTGACGGGAACACTTGTGTCGACCTACTTCAAAGCCTCTGCGAGAGCGATGCTTGTTACTTCTTCCCTGAACTCGGGCGCGCCACATGCGCCACGAACTAGGCTTCATTTGGTGACGCATTAGTATTATCGTATCGGCTTCCGATATACCAAATTGGTCTTTAATAGCATCGAAAGGTGTGCGGTCTTCCCAAGCCATTTCAACGATTCGATTAATCTCTCGCTCAGTAAAATTCTTTACTATTTTGGAACCTTTCATTTGCCTAGTTGTTCTCAACATCTATGTACAAAAAACCTCATTTACCTAAAAAAGTTTGCGCTACGTGCGGAAGACACTTTACATGGCGCAAAAAATGGGAAAAAAATTGGGATAATGTAAAATATTGTAGCAAGCGTTGTAACGCCAACCGACCAAAATATTAACGATATAAGTTTCTAGAAATCACAACCTTCTGTATTTCCGAGGTACCTTCACCGATGGTACAAAGTTTACAATCACGGTAGAATTTCTCCACCGGGTAATCTTTAGTATACCCGTAGCCTCCAAAGACTTGAACAGCCTCGTTAGCAACTTCAGTGGAAATTTCTGAAGCATAAAGTTTACACATGGCACTTTCTTGGGTCATTGGTTTACCCTCTTCCTTAAGAGCACCTGCATGACGAGTCATCAACTCTGCACCATATACCTTGGTAGACATTTCTGCAAGCTTAAAACTGATCCCCTGAAATGAGCGAATTTTTCTGCCGAACTGCTGGCGCTCATCGGCATAGTTAATAGCCGCATTTAATGCTCCACGAGCTATACCAACCGAAAGTGCAGCAATCGAAATCCTACCACCATCTAAAATTTTCATAGACTGGATAAAGCCTTCACCAACTTTGCCAAGGACATTTTCTTTTGGTACCCGGCAATTGTCAAAGAAAAGACAAGCTGTTTCTGAGGCACGCATACCCAATTTATTTTCTTTCTGACCGGCTGTAAAACCAGGAGTATCTTTTTCAACGACAAAGGCCGTCATACCGTGAGAATCTCCCTTGTCTCCTGTTCTTGCTATAACCACTGCAATCCTCGAAGTAATAGCATGTGTAATCCAGTTTTTTGAACCGTTAAGTACATAGTGATTGCCATCGAGTACTGCCGTGGTATCCATACCGCCAGCATCAGAACCTGTTCCCATTTCCGTTAAACCCCAAGCGCCAATCCACTCTGCAGTAGCTAGTTTTGGCAACCATTTAGCCTTCTGCTCCTCGGTACCAAATTGTAAAATATGCCCGGTGCAAAGGCTATTGTGAGCCGCCACAGAAAGACCAATGGAACCGCATACTTGTGCAATTTCATCAATTACAGTGATGTATTCTTGGTAACCCATTCCAGCGCCTCCGTAGGCTTCCGGGACAAGTATTCCCATAAATCCAAGTTGTCCAAGTTCTTTGAAAATATCGACAGGGAAATGTTGACTTTCATCCCAATCCATAACGTGTGGACGGATTTTTGTCTCTGCAAACTCTTTGGCAGATTGGCGGATTAATTCGAGCGTTTCTTGACGCTCATCACTCATGGTGATTCTCATAGATAACTTCTGTTTGTTTTTAGGCAATGGAAAGATAACAAGAAAGCCCGCAAATTGGTTTGCCGGCTTCCTAAATTTTACTCAATTTCTAAGAGTCTGAACCTATTTAATCAGCTTCTTATACTTGAAACGAGTAGGTTCTGTCTTGCCTAATCGTTTCAATTTATTCTGCTCGTATTCTGAGAAGGTCCCTTCGAAAGGATATACCTCTGAATTTCCTTCGAATGCCAAGATATGCGTACATACACGGTCCAAGAACCAGCGGTCATGAGATATAATTACAGCACATCCTGCAAAATTTTCAAGGGCCTCTTCAAGAGCTCTCAAAGTATTGATATCTAAATCATTAGTAGGCTCATCTAAAAGCAATACATTACCACCTTCCTTAAGTGCCATGGCAAGGTGAAGTCGGTTTCTTTCCCCACCAGAAAGGACGCCTACCTTCTTGCTTTGATCGCTGCCAGCAAAGTTAAATCTGCTCAAATAAGCACGGGCATTAACACGCTGACCACCAAGCAAAACTTCTTCTGTACCGTCCCCAATTACTTCAAAAATGGACTTCTCAGAATCCATCTTTTCGTGACTCTGATCTACGTATGAAATTTTCACAGTTTCACCCACATCGAATTGACCAGCGTCGGGGGCCAATTGATCCATAATCATTTTGAAAATAGTTGTTTTACCGGCACCGTTTGGTCCAATAATCCCAACGATTCCTGCAGGGGGTAGTTTAAAGTTTAAATTATCGTAAAGCAACTTTTCCCCAAACCCTTTTCTCACGCCGTGTGCTTCAATAACATTGGTTCCAAGACGGGGACCTGCGGGTATAAAGATTTCAAGCTTGCTTTCCTTTTCCTTTTGTTCTTGCGAGAGCAAGTTTTCGTAGTTGCTCAGACGCGCTTTATTTTTACTATGGCGCCCTTTAGGGTTCATCCGCACCCACTCAAGCTCGCGTTCAAGGGTTTTCCTGCGCTTAGAAGCTTGTTTCTCTTCTTGCGCTAAACGCTCGGTTTTTTGATCCAACCAAGAAGAGTAATTACCCTTCCAAGGTATGCCTTCACCACGATCGAGTTCAAGGATCCATCCAGCGACATTATCTAAAAAGTATCGGTCATGAGTTACTGCGATTACTGTCCCTTTATACTGCTGCAAGTGTTGTTCAAGCCATAAGATACTTTCAGCATCCAGGTGGTTGGTTGGCTCATCAAGCAGCAATACGTCCGGTTGTTGAATCAGCAGTCGGCAAAGAGCCACACGGCGAGCCTCACCACCACTAAGATTATCGACAAGCTGAGAAGATGGCGGACAGTTCAATGCATCCATCGCCCTGTTCAACATCGTATCAAGCTCCCAAGCGTTTGTTGCATCAATCTTATCTTGAAGTTCTGCTTGCTTAGCCATTAGTTCTTCCATCTTGTCAGGATTCTCATAGACCTCCGGCAGACCAAACAGATCGTTAATTTTATTGTATTCATCAAGCACCGCTACAGTTTCTGCAGCACCTTCTTTAACGATATCCATAACTGTTTTACCTGCTTCAAGCTGAGGCTCTTGCTCAAGGTAACCCACTGTATATCCTGGTGCAAAGACCACATCTCCTTGGTAGCTTTTATCCACCCCAGCGATGATTTTTAAAAGAGTGGATTTACCCGAACCATTTAAACCTAAGATGCCTATTTTGGCTCCATAGAAGAAAGAGAGATAGATATCTTTGATGATGGCCTTATTGTTGTGTGGCAATACCTTGCTCACCTTGGACATCGAAAAAATGACTTTTTTACCGTCGTCAGACATGATTTATTGCGTTAAGCGTTTATTTAAAGTTGTATTAATCTCAGGGTTGCTGCTTTTGAACAGCATAAGCACCTTTGCTCAAAGTTACATATTGAAAGGGACTGTTGTGGATAGAGATTCATCTTTTGCGCTACCAAATTCCTACGCAGTCAACAAGAAGACCTTCGCTGGCACTGTGACGAATGGGCTTGGCTACTTTGAAATATCAGTACATCAAGGAGATACAATAATCTTCTCGAATGTAGGGTACCAATTCAAGTACCTCGCAATTGATTCTGCAGTGCTCTCTAAAATCAAAGAAGATAAGCTGATAAAATTGGTCCAAAAAAATTTCCTATTGGATGAAGTTAGTATCTACGCCATTACCTCTAACAACCCTCGGACTATGCCCCAAGCGAAACCGCGTGTTCCAAGCAATGCTGATATTAGAATTCCTGAAGCTGTTGCACCTACCCTGGCCAATCCACTGGATTTGTTGTATTACCGCTTTGGCAAACGACCGCGACAATTGGCTGCACTTCAAAAGCTACGACAAGAGGATTACTACCGTCGTAAACTTGAAGAAGGCAATAATCGCGAAATTTTGGAAGAATTGACTGGTATTCCAAAGGCTGAGATGGAAGCTTTCATGTTCTATTGCAAGTATTCGGATGCTGAGATACGCACCTTTAATGATTACCAATTCTTGGTCTCACTTCTCGATTGTTATGCGTCGTACGAGCGAGAAAAAGAGCATCAAGAAGCAACTAAAAACTACAAATAAAGGGGGAATTTTAAGAGATTAATAATGCAAAAAGGCCTTGTGAAAACGTAAGGCATACATTAATCCTTCTATTGCATCTTGTGACAATATGCCTCGTTCAAGAATTATCAGATGGAACTTAATGAATCTGATAGAACTGGATTCACTTTATGACATCAAGCCGGAAAAGGTTTGATATATAAAAAGCCCAACCCTGTGCGGCTTTTTAATTCTTAGGTATCGATTCGATCGGTAGTATAAATTTTGAACTTAGCCAGAATCGCCTCTATGGTAAACCAAAAGTGAATACGATCTAAACAAGGATTTAACCAAGGTGTATAGGTGCAGTAAGCCCTGGTCTCCGGCTTTGTATGGTGTCGAGCGTGATTGTGAGGGCGCTGAATGACGCCTACTTTCTGCAACCAATTCACCACTACAGGTTTTTCATTGGGAAACATGTGTGCCCATTGATGGACAATATTTGCATTCACTCCAAGAACTGATACAAACCACCATCTCCAACTCACAGACCCCGTGATAAAATAAACAGCGAGTAGCAAAAACGCTACTCCAACCCAACTACTTTTACATAGGTACCAGTAGCTTCGAGTGGTCATTTTACGAGGGTTTTCATGATGCCAAGTATTAATCTCAATAACTGCTTTACCCACAATGGGCATATCCTCTCTTCCGTATCGATCCATCCAAAAATGTACGACTCCAGTTAAAAAATCGAGAAGGAAATAAAGCCCTACCACTTGAATGGCGACTGTCAATATAGATTCTAACATACCTAATAGTGTTTCACTAATTAGATTAAAGATCCCATTCGGGATAAATGAAATCATTTAAAAACCTCTCAAATCGAGTAAATAACTGATTGCTAAACGATGTCATAGTAATAACTTTTTTACATCTGTCTCAAATATGATTCTATTTGACCCCAATAATCAATTATGATTAAAACAATAAACATTAACCTAGCAGGGATTATTTTTCACCTTGACGAGTAAGCCTACGAATATTTAAAGCTATTTAATCCAAGTAAAGAGTGCATTATAGTCTCAAGACGGAGGTGGATAAATCATCGCCGACATTGAAAACGCTTACCACATATGGTAAGATGAAATGATCGGACATATTTAGAAAATGGAGCGTCACGGTCTCGTGTGTATGGACTGTTAGGAAATCGACTACTTCGAATACGAAGCGGTCTAAGAGTAAACATAAGTGCTCGAGCTTGAGATGGAAAAATAAAAAAACCAGACCCTTAACCTAGTTCTGTAACTGGAATATAGCTTCGGTTTTTTAAAACCGCAGACAAAGAATTGCAAAGAACAGATTCAAAACCATAAGTACCCAGATACTCATAGGGTTTTTAGCATGACCAGACGCAGTAATTCTAGTGAACAATGTGGATAGAACGAACCAAGCGATATAATTCGACATAGGAACAGAAATGCCTTCCCAACTCCAGAAATTTAATTCGATGGCTACTGGCTCTATAAAAAAATCCATTGCCGTCATACCAACTCCTACTAAAAAAGATTTAGACCATACCGAGGAAATCTTCACAGACAATACATCATACATTGAACGAATCAAAAGCCACCACAAAACACCGATCATCAAAGGTGTGTTTGCAATAGACAATCCCAAGGCGCTTCCGTAGGTGTATTCACCAAAAGGCCAACCAGTATTTGTTCCTACTACTTCTATGGCAAAACCAAGTGCAATAGGGAGTATATAAGTGAATTTGTTCTTGGGGGCTT
This sequence comes from uncultured Cryomorphaceae bacterium, assembly GCA_913049845.1. GTDB lineage: Bacteria > Bacteroidota > Bacteroidia > Flavobacteriales > Schleiferiaceae > UBA10364. The sequence goes on along the minus strand of CAJWZE010000006.1, from coordinate 23,876 downwards.
CAGTACTCACCAAGTACACTGCCATCAGTAATAAAAGATTGTAGGAAGTGAGAAAGACAAAATCCTGACTCCAATGTCCACCTAATAAAAACAGGCCAATGGTGTGAAAGAAAATAATCACGTATCCGCCGTAGCGGCGAAAAAATGAGCGGATTGTCGAAAAGTCCAATTGCATCAGTAATAAGTCGGTCAAGACATTTGCAAGTTAAACACTCTTTAGTGATTCATCCACACCCTGAGATTTAGTTTCTTTCACCAAATCTTCTATACACCATTCTGCCGCTATTTTCGCACTATGAAGACATAATGGAATACCTCCTCCTGGATGTGCACTACCTCCACAGAAATAAAGTCCTTTGTATCCACCAAGTTTTTTATTGGGGTGTCTAAGAAATGCTGAAAGCTGACTATCGGAACTTGTTCCGTAAAGCGCTCCGCCTGCACTAGAAGTGTATTTCTCAATCAAAATTGGATCTAAGACTCGCTCAGTCACTATCAAATCCTCTAGATTAATCTTTAATTCATTGGAGAGACGATTAATTATCGCTTCCTTAGTTTTTTCTATTATCTCGGACCAGTTTTGACCATTATTGGGAGGAACATTTACCATCACAAACCAATTTTCACAACCTTTGGGAGCATCATTTTCCTCAAGTTTACTGGATATATTAACATAAATAGTCGGGTCAACCCAAAATTCCTTATTCGACTCAATGTTATCGAATTCTTGTTTGTAGTCCTTCGAAAAAAAGATGTTGTGTAAATCTAATTGCTCAAAATTTTTCTGAATACCCCAATAAAAAATGAGCGCGCTCGTACTCGGTTTCTGAGCTAAGGTTCTGTTCGGTCTAGCGACTTTGTCATCTATCAAATGTGCATAGGTATGGTGCACATCGCTATTTAATACGACAGCATCGAACTCTTTGTATTCGTTGTTAATCAACAATGAATGAAAACACTTATCCTTTGTGCATACCTTTGTGACTGGCGTGTTCAAATGTATGTTTACACCAACTTCTTTGGCCAGGAGGGTTAAACTCTTGGCAATCTCATGCATACCTCCCTTTGGCAAATAGGCGCCTATACCGTGTTCTAAGTGATTAATCATTTGCATGATACCAGGAGTCCGGTAGGGATTAGAACCATTGTAAGTAGCGTATCTATTAAACAACTGTATCAATTCTGGCGACTCAAAATATCTTCTATTTAGAGAATTCATCGACCTGAAGATTCCTAAAGATGGAATTTTCCTAATCACCTTCAATACTGCACGATTTGAAAAAGTCGATCTTCGGTGAAGGCTCTTTTCGAGAAAATACGGTGCTGTTAGTTCATATTTTTCTTTGGAATGAATTAAATATTCCTTCACCGAGAGCGCCTCCTTCTCACCAAAAACAGCTTTAATGTTTTCGATATTCTCCAGCTGATCAGAGGTAATGGTCACCGACTTTTGGTTTGACCAAAAGTAACGGCAAACCGTATGGTGCTGAGAATAATTGAAGTAATCACGGGGGTTTTTACCACATAATTTGAAGAGCTCATCTACCAATTCAGGTAAGGTGAATAAAGAAGGTCCAGCATCGAATCGAAAACCGTCCTGCTCATATACTGTCATTTTACCGCCAGTGTAGTTATTTTTTTCAAACAGATGTACGTCGAAGCCTTGATTGGCCAAACGAATAGATGAAGCGAGTCCTGCAATTCCTGCACCGACGATAGCTACTGATTTATTAGACATAATTAAGGGTATTATTCGGGAACATCTGAATTGGATTTTTGTTGTAGAAATGATGGAAAATCGTGTCTACAAACTGGCTTTAGGCTTTATCACCGCCGCACTATTGCTTAGTGTGCTCTGGCCCTATGAGGAAAAATTAATTGATTGGAAAAAGCCTGCGGATTATAAGGTACTGGAAAGCGACGAGTTGTACTTCAACAACACGCGAATAGTACAATACCGCACAGAAGAAAGCGATGCGCTGAACCAACAGGGATTTAAAGTACACAGAAGCACTAAGGCGCTCAATGACACAGCCTATCCGGTTCTGAACTTTGCCATTATTAATTATTGGCGAAATGATCTTGCCTACATTGTGTGTGAACCAAACCTTAAAAGATTGTTTCAAGACACTGCGACAATCACTGTAGGCGATACCACGCTAAAATTAGTCCTTGATTATATGGACTACAACGACCATTACGCCTTTGCAGCTCTGATGTTTCAGAACATCGTTGATTACCAAAAGCCGTATATAATCCAAGGACAGGATTCGCTGCTGCTATTCGGTACACAACCCAATCTTAAAAATAATATGGTAGTACTGAAGGATTACTTCAGATTAATCGGCCGATTTCAATAAGGCCAACAACTACGGCTTGCGCTTATAGTCCGCAGCGGCAACCCTCGAGCAAAACCTGAACAGTAATAAATGTATTGCTTTTGGAATTCCAATCTAAGCGCTTTATGCAACCAGCACATACTTATTAGTATGAGAGAGGCAATGGTTATCTAGAATTTTAGCATACTTTTAATAAGGCGACCCTAACGGATTGCCTCAAATTTTTCGTAAAAGTGTACTGTTGCCATAACTAGGAGCAGACCATAGAATATGTCTTCGAATGGAATAGTGCCCAATCGTAAGCCGATATTTTCAGCATTGTTGTACCATACTACCTGGGTGACTAAGAATGAACCCGTTAATACGCCATTTTTTATAAAAAAGGGAACTAAGCACGGTAGATAACTTTCGTAAAGCCTGGGTAACCAACTCACTTTTGCAACATATTGTACATAGGCTGTAAACGATCCTAATAAAACAAAGGTCGAGCCCGTATACCAAAGTCCTTTGATAACCGCATAGATGCTTAAAGTGACACAAAGAAGCAATAGCAACTGCGATACATACTTCGCTCCCCTTGGTTTTAGCAAGCCTTCTGGGAAAAAATAGCGCATACATTCATAGATAAAGACGCAAGCGAAGGGAACCGTAATGAAAAAGAGATATTCACCAAGAGGTAAGCCAAAAAAATTGATTCCAGAAAGATATTCTGGGTTAAAGCCCCAAACTCCCATTTCTGTGAACCAAATGTCCCATACCAAAAAGAAACCACTAACGATGGCCATTGATTTGAACAGCGAAGGAAAAGCTTTATAATAGGCAATCCTAGATTCGAAACTTCTAATCAGTGGAAAACTTATTGTAAAGGCGTTTAGGACGAGATATAACCACTTGGTTTCTAGCATATGCTATGAATTGACGGATTTCATTGCCCGGACTTGACGAATGTATCTAGGCTTTACCCATAACATACCAAAATTTTTGCTTCCCTCCTTCCCTAGTGTTTTATGGTGCATTTTATGTTGGAGTCTTACAGCTTCCCAGAAAATACTCTTACTTTTTCTAAAGAATGGTAAACGCTGGTGTATGAATATTTCATGAACTAAGGCGTAAGCTAAACCATAAAGGGCAATTCCGAGCCCAATAGCCACAGATATACCATTGTGATTGAACAAACCTAACATAATACACAACCACGATGGAATAGCAAAGATTAGAAAAAAGGAGTCGTTCTTTTCGAGGGCACCAGGAGTTTTGATGTGATGATCCTCGTGCAAAAACCATAAGAAACCGTGCATCAAATAACGATGCGCTAACCATGCAGTACCTTCCATTGCGAAAAAGGTGAATAGCACCAGGCTGATTTCCAACGAACTCATACTGCTTGTAGTTTTTTTAGAAAGTTAAGGCTTTCATCAATGTGATGGGTAGCCTTGGTCATACTCTTAAAAACAAATGCCACTTTGTGTTGCTCATCGGTAACAAAAGTGATGCGATCAGCCACCATATTGAATAATAAACCTTCTGTGCCAAAGGATTTTCTGACCTTGTGTCCTGGATCGCTGAGAACTGGGAAATTAAGTTTGTATTTCTCTGCAAAACCTTTGTGTTCCTTCACACTCCCGCTATTCACTCCGACAACCTGCGCACCCACCGCAGTAAATTCACTCTCATGATCACGAAAGCTACAAACTTGAGCGGTACATCCCGGTGTATGATCTTTTGGATAGAAAAAAATCACTAAAGGTTTCCCTGTGTAGGCTTCGGATGAGAAAACTTGACCGTCTTGGTCAATCATTTCGAATGGTGGTATAGACTCACCGACGGTTAATGGAATATCTCGAGGCATAATTTTTGGATTCAAACGTGAAATCGTGAAAATTTTTTCAAATTAACAACATTGTCCCCGCTGGTAATGTTTAAAGTGCATGCGTGGAATTCTTTTTTCAGCCCTTTCCGACTCTCAGAGCAGTCCCTTCGAAACACTTCTTGGACAGTTTAAAGAGCTTATCGTTCACACCGCCGGCGAGGTCGACGAAGCCTTGGATTGGCTGAGACAACTCGACCAACACTACAAAATTACCACTAAGGACTACACCTTTGACGACTTTATACAAGAATTAAAAGACAAAGGATATCTACGAGATAATTCCGACAGTCAGGGTGGTATGGGCTTGACCTCAAAAGCAGAGGGCGCTGTTCGCAAGGCCGCCATGGAACAACTCTTTGGAACACTGAAGAAAGGTGATTCAGGCGAACATAAAAGCGACAGTCCAATGGGAGAAGGTGATACTACTGGTGACTTCAGAAGCTTTCAGTTTGGCGATACACTTGATAATATCGTAATGAATGAAAGTTTAAAAAACGCTTTAGTCTCCGGGGGTATTGACGAACTGCGCCTTACTCAAGAAGACTTGGTCGTAGAAGAAGCCTACCAAAACACTAGTCTTAGTACGGTACTGATGATAGATATCAGCCACAGTATGATTTTATACGGTGAAGATCGGATTACCCCAGCGAAAATGGTGGCTATGGCTTTGGCTGAATGGATCATCACCAAATATCCAAAAGACACATTGGATATAATCGTTTACGGAAATGAAAGCTGGCCGATCCAAATCAAAGATCTGCCTTACCTGCAAGTAGGTCCATACCATACCAACTTTGTGGCCGGTCTTGAGTTGGCGATGGGCCTGCTCAAACGTAGAAAAAGTACCAATAAACAGATATTTAACATTACAGATGGTAAGCCGAGCTGTCTGGTAGAACCCGACGGGAGTTTCTACAAGAACAGTTTCGGCTTAGACCCATACATCACTGGCAAATGCCTTGAAATGGCGGCTAAGACCAAGAAAGCCAAAATACCGGTAAATACATTCATGATTGCTAAAGATGCATATTTGCAACACTTCATTCGCTCGTTCAGTGAAATCAACGGAGGCAGTGCGTATTACACAGGGCTAAATAAGTTGGGTAAACTCATCTTCAGTGATTACCAACAACAGAAAAAAAGAAATTCAAAATGACAAAACCAAGTATTCACAATTTAGGTGAGTTGAAAGACTCTGGTTACAACAGCCGCTCTATAAAGCAAGAAATGCGCCAGAACCTCATTCTAATGTTGAAGGCCGGCAAGCATCCGTTTAAAGGCATCTTTGGATATGAGGACAGTGTTTTACCCGCAGTTGAGCGCGGTGTACTTGCTGCGCACGATATCCTACTTTTGGGTCTTCGCGGTCAAGCGAAAACGAGGATTGCTCGTCAAATGGTCGAGTTGCTCGACCCATGGATTCCAACTATCAAAGGAAGCGAACTCAACGAAGACCCTATGGCCCCTATCACCAAGGAATGCCAAGAACAGGTCAATCAGCAAGGTGATGCACTAGAAGTAGATTGGATACACAGAAACAACCGATTCTTTGAGAAACTGGCTACTCCAGACACAACCGTGGCCGACCTCATCGGTGATATAGATCCCATAAAGGCCGCAAATGAAAAGCTCAGCTTCTCCGATGACAGGGTAATTCATTATGGCATGATTCCGAGGGCGCATCGTTCCATTTTCGTGATTAACGAGCTACCAGACCTTCAACCTAGGCTGCAAGTGAGTTTATTCAACATCTTACAGGAAGGAGATATACAGATCCGAGGCTTCCAAAAGCGCCTCCCATTGGATCTACAGTTCATTTTTACGGCGAATCCCGAAGACTACACAAATCGAGGAAGTATTGTTACACCGTTAAAAGATAGAATTGGCTCACAGATACACACACATTATCCGAAGGATTTAGAAACTGCGCTTAAAATCACTGCTCAAGAGAGTTCATCTATTGCATTGCTATATCCCAATATCGAGGTGAGTGATATGGCTAAAGAGATTATTGAACAGCTTGCCTTCAGCGCTCGAGAGAGTTCGTTTGTAGATTCAGGAAGCGGCGTGAGCGCCAGAATGACCATCAGTGCATATGAGGCTTTATTAACAACCGCAGAACGACGTAGGTTAATTGAAGGGGCAAAGAAAAGTAGCATTCGACTTACTGACTTTTACGGTACCATTAGTGCCATCGTTGGAAAAGTAGAACTCGTGTATGAGGGCGAGCAAGAAGGCGCTAAAAGTGTCGCGGAAAACTTGCTGGGTCAGGCGGTTAAAGCAGCGTATGAGTGCTATTTTCCTAAGTTCCGTAACTTGAAAAGAACCAATGACGATAACCCGTTTTTGAATATTCAAAATTGGTTTAGTGCTGGAGGTAAGATTGAATTAATGGATGATTTTTCTTCAAGAGAATATGCAGATGCACTTGATGTAGATACCTTGAATACGTTCATTGCAAAACATTGGAAGAACAAGATCGAAGCCCCACAGGAATTTTTGAAAGAGATGGTGCTATGGTCGCTCGCAGAATACAGTCAGGTAAATAAAGAACGAACGAACGTTAGAACAAATTTCAACGACCTATTTGGTAATATGATTAGCGGTCTTTCTGAAGGGTAAATTGCTGCAATTCCCAGCCAAAATTTTTAAAGCTGCGCAATTCAACATATGAGTTTTCTTTCGATGAATTTTCGAAATAAAAACCCTTACGTATTCCTCTCCACCTAGTTATACCTTCTTTTAATCTAAGTAAGTGAAACTTAGTATTGTCGTAGCCTTCAATCGCCATTCTATCAGGGTTACGCTCAAAACGTTTTCTAAATTCCCTGATGAATTGTGCCGATTCCTCTCGATCGTAATCCGTAAAATTTGCAGTAAACATATGTACCGTCTCACGCGAGAATACCGTACTTACCAAGCTATTATCTAAAGCCTGGTATTCGTGTGTATACCACTCGTAATCAATATTGACCGATCGTAGGTTTCTTAATACATCTAAGATATAGGCGGGGTCATTTTCAGTGATGACCAAATCATAGCCGATGGTTGAATCCAATGTAGTGAGCTGTTCGTTATGAATCCAAGAGTTATCCCCTTCAATAAGAATGTAATCTTTTGGATGTACTCCATCAAATAGTGCCCTAGAGGCATTTGCGCTCTTGCTAGAACTGAGTCCTACTACCAACAGTTTTCTAGGTAAAATGGAATCAACAGTAGTGTCTTGCTTTGCTAATCCGTGAAACGTTTTAATTGCACTCCAAAAGACTTCTTCTGAAACTACATCATTCCAAAACCCTGAATTGCGAATCGATTCTTGCTTCGAAATCAGATTTACTGCTACATCCTCTAACGATGTTCCCCCAAGCTGCAAGAGTCGAGAACTGTACATTGGTCCTAAAATAAGATCAGGCTTAGTTATAATGAGCTTTTCTACAATACCTTTAACTGTATCTCTCTGATTCATTGAATCAAAAAACTTTGCATCAATAACCATTGAGGAATCTTTCATAAATTCCTCTAAAGCCAATTCCACTCCTTGACGATAACTAAACGCCAATTCCGAGCGCTTTCTACCTGGTCCTTCATTAACGTATTGAGACACAAAGAAAGGCAGTATACAAGCAATGTTGATTTCATCATTCAAAAGAGCTGAAGTATGGCTAGATATTATCTCTTCGGGTTGTGACGTGAATGCTATAGCGGCGGCATTTGCGGGCATCACCAAAGCCATATCCTTGAACCATTGGTTTCGAGCATCAGGATTTAGTTTGTAAAAAGCTTCCACATTTGGCAATCCCCAAGATTCGGTCAAAGCTTTCGGTGTATCCTTTCTCTTTACTAAATAGACCTGGTATTCAGGTGCCTCTGAAAAGGGTTGAGAAAATGACGGAATAATCATATTTTCAACTACTAAAGTATCCCTAGGTATAGGTATAATAAGGGTTTCACCTATTACTAAACTTCGAATTCCAATATTTGGGTTAGCCTCATAAATCGCCTGCACAGTAATCCCGTATTCCTTAGCGAGACTGTAAACAGTATTGCCTTTAACGATTTCGTGCGCAACAGGAGTCTGCGCCGAAAGCGGAAACGCCGCAATAGCAAGAAGTAGTGTAAAAAAATGCTTTCGCTTTATTCCCATTCAATTGTGGCAGGTGGTTTAGAACTGATATCGTAAACAACTCTATTTACGCCTTTTACTTTATTAATTATCTGGTTACTGACCTTAGCAAGGAACTCGTGTGGTAGATGCACCCAATCTGCAGTCATACCATCTGTGCTTTCTACAGCGCGAAGAGCTACAACTTTTTCATAAGTTCGTTCATCACCCATTACTCCGACAGAGTTAACCGGCAATAAAATACTTCCAGCTTGCCAGACTTTATCATACAACCCTGCATTTTTCAAGCCATTAATAAAAATATCATCAACCTCTTGCAAAATTTCAACCTTCTTACGAGTGATATCTCCGAGGATTCTAATTGCAAGACCAGGACCTGGGAAAGGATGTCTTCCCAAAAGTTCTTTAGGCATATCCATTGACGCACCTACCCTACGAACCTCATCTTTAAACAACGTCTTGAGCGGCTCTACAACCTTGAGTTTTATGAAATCAGGTAAGCCGCCCACATTATGATGCGACTTAATAGTTGCCGATGGACCTTTGACACTGACACTTTCGATAATATCTGGGTAAATAGTACCTTGCGCAAGCCATTTAACATCTTCGATTAGTACTGCCTCTTGATCGAATACATCAATAAATACGCGTCCAATGGTCTTTCGTTTCGCCTCAGGTTCAACTATACCTGCAAGTGCATCCATAAACTGGTCTGAAGCATCTACCCCCCTGACATTGAGACCCATACCTTCGTATTGCTTTAATACTTGTGTAAATTCATTTTTACGCAACAAGCCATTGTTTACGAAAACACAGTACAAATTTGCGCCTATGGCCTTGTGAAGCAGCATTGCGGCTACAGAGCTGTCGACGCCACCTGATAAACCAAGAACTACCTTATCATCCCCTAGCTCAAATTTAAGATTAGCCACGGTTTCGTCAACAAAGTGGGCAGGTGTCCAATCGCCTTGAACTTCAACTATCTTATTTAAAAAGTTTTCTAGCAACTGCTTGCCGTCAGAACTGTGGTATACTTCTGGGTGGAATTGGATGCCATAAGTCTTTTCGCCTGTGACTTCATAACCGGCAACATAAACGTCTTCTGTCGATGCAATAACTTGAAAACCTTCTGGTAACTCAGTTATAGTATCCCCGTGGCTCATCCACACCTGTGAACCCACAGGGACTCCTTCAAATAAGGAATGTGCGACTACCTCACTTAGATTGGCACGACCGTATTCACGAATTTTACTTGGTGCTACTTTGCCTCCTCCCGTCAATGCCATATACTGTGCACCATAACAAACGCCTAGAATTGGCAAGTTACCTTTAATCTTGCTCAAATCGAACTGAGGTGCATCCTCTTGTAAGGTACTGTATGGTGAACCTGAAAGAATTACACCCTTGATATCGTCAGTTATTTCTGGTGGGTTATTAAAAGGATGAATTTCACAGTAAACATTGAGCTCTCGAACACGACGCGCAATTAATTGCGTGTATTGAGAGCCAAAATCGAGAATCAAAATGGTTTCTTGCATAGCACAAAAATACCACTAAAAATCCGGCTGAATAACGAGGATTCCTGCCTTTATTGTTGACATTTTTTCAACCAAAGCATCTCTTGGGTCCTGACCTAGTTTTCCAATCAAATCGATATAGGATGCACGACGTTCCCAAAAAGTTCCATTTGGGTAAATAGAATCCATGGCACGATCAATACTACGCATATATTCATCGTGCCTACGTTTATGCGTGCGGTATCTTATCTCCGCGGTTCGTTGCGCCAATTTTTCCATTTTGACTTTCAAGGCAGCAGCATGTTGTCGTAACTCCGGATAGCTTTCTGTCAAAGAACGATTCCAATCTGCTATCGCTTCCATTAACGGCGCTTGAAGTGCCTCACCTTCTGCTTGTAGCACCGTATGTTTACCCAATAGTTGGCTCTTGATTCCTTCACCACTAGTACCGAGTAATTCAAAAATATTAAGACCTAGTTTTTGAAGGTCTTTGGATAATATGTTGTCTTGTACTAAAAAACTGTTACGCAAATAAAGCAGAGGAATAGGACGACCTAATTTTTCAAAAGCACTACCGAGTTGCAGCCAATAAGCAAGCTCTCCTTGACCTCCAACATAGGCCAAGTTAGGCAATAGTAACTCTTGGTAAAGCGGACGCACTAGGGCATTTGGGCTAATGTCAAAATCAGGACAATTAAAATCCGGTCGGTCAAACCGTTGACGATCGCCATCGCGCAAATCAAATAAATTGATCTCGCGAGGAAAAACCTGGGCTTTGTACCCCTCAGCAACCAAGGAATTTGTTTGTTTTTGAATTAAGTCAGAATATATCCCATTCATTTCAGCAGACCATAAAGGTGCTGCATGAGCCTTAAGATCCAAATCTTGGCCGTCTATCACCAATAACCCAAATCCTTCTGCCCATTGGCGTACCCATTGGCGCGTGGCCTGTGCAAGATTCTTGGCTTCACGGTACGCTTGAATTCTTGGTTCAAGTAACTTCTTTTGTGGATCACTTAGCGGGACATTTTGAGTCCATGATTCCAATTGCTTAGCTAGGTCATTTGTGTGTAAATAACCAACAGGACCTTTGGCTCCAGAATTTTGCCATATGAATTTATGCTCGCTGATTCGAAAGGAAGCGATCTCCTCGAAATCGTGATCTTCAGTGGCCATCCAAAATACAGGAACAACGTCTTGACCCAACTCCTTGGAAGCAGCTTTAGCAAGTGCTATAGCGTTAAGTATCTTGGCCTCGAAAAATACAGTACCGCCGCAAACCATCAATTGATGACCCGTTGTAATGGTAGGGGCACCGTTTCTAAACGCATCGACAGACGCCTGTTCAGAAGGACTGAGCACTGGATTTTGTCGCTCGAAAGCTTCAAGTACCACTTTTCGTGTATCAGAGGAATATCCTTTTTGAAGGCGGATTTGATCTTTAAATGCTTGCCAATCGTATGGATTAGTGGCAATTGATTCGAGAAAAGTGCCTCCAGCAATGAGGTCCTTCATTACCTTTGAAGGCACACTAGATTCGGTATGTGGTACAAATTTATACGTCATTGCAAGCAAAGATGAAAACGAAGATAAGCGCAATATTATTGATAGGAACGCTCATTTCCTGCACATGCACAACAGAAGCCTACAAAAATGACTGTAATTTGGACGCCTACTATACTTTTAACTTCGAACAAGCCCAGTATTATGCGCTGCCAACAATAGACTTTAGCTTTAATCTGGACTATAATTGGCAGGTACGCCTGCCAGAGTTTGCCAAACAGAACTTCTACTACTATGAAGCAGCGAGAGTGAACGATGATGAGACGAATTCTATTTTGTTGCGCGTTGTGCCCTTCAAACGTAAAGGAGCCTATATCACCGTTAGCGAGCAAAGCAAAGCACTGATCTATAGATCTGTAACTAAGGCAGCGAGAGATTCCTGGGTGACTGAACGAAAAGATACCGTAGACGGCTGGTGGGTTAATTACGGTAGGTACGAACAAGAACCTTGGGACTTTGTCATCGCTCATAAATTGGTTACGAGAGATACCCTGTCAAATTCCATTTTGCTCGAATTACAGATGCAATGTCCAGTTGATTCCTTCTCATTGAAACAAGAAAAATGCCTTAATGAAGTGATTGAATCCTTCAAAGTCTATCTCTAAAAGTTAAGAAATAGCCGAATAGAGGTCAATTCATAAGTTTTTATACTCAATATGTAATTAGCGGGCTACTTCAAAAAAAGTTCTTTCTATATTGCACGCATTCAAGGGCAACTTTGAATTAGGTTAGGGGTACGGAGCCAAGAAATTGGCTCCTTTTTTTTGTCCTAAACTTTCGTGCAATTCGTGGTGTTAAGCCAACATGTCACGTACTCTCCGTTTAGTTCTAGGCGATCAGCTTAATCCAACGCATTCCTGGTTTAAAAATTTAGATGCCTCTATTACCTATGTTTTCGTAGAATGTCGTGGTGAAGGCTCTTATGTGCCCCATCACATTCAAAAGTTGGTAGGAATCCTTCAAGCAATGCGGAATTTTTCTGAACAACTTAAAAACAAAGGACACGAGGTTTATTATCATAAATTACTTGATTCAGAAGAAGTTGAGTTAGCTGATATCCTGCATACGATCAGTTCTAAACTGAATGCTACCGAATTACAGTTTATGCAACCGGATGAGCTCAGAGTACAACAGAACCTAGAAGAATTGGTAAATAGGGGTCATTCAGTTTCATTTGTATCTAGCGAGCATTTCATATCGACCAAAGAGGAATTCACCATAACTTTTAAAGGAAAGAAGAGCTTCCTAATGGAAACCTTCTACCGTAAACTCAGAAAGCGCACAGGCATCTTGATGGAAGGAGATGCACCGTATGGTGGCAAGTGGAACTATGATTCCCAAAACAGAAAAAAACTGCCAAAAAACCACCTCATCCCTCCCCCATACTTACCATCAACCAACGTCGAAGAGGTATATGCTGATGTTAAAAAGGCACAACTTCGTACCATTGGAAACCTTGATGATCCCAGATATTACTATTGGCCAACGACCACCGAGCAGGCCCTCGCAATATTTGAGCAATGGCTTGAACACTGTTTTCAGTTCTTCGGGGATTTTCAAGATGCAATGACTTTAAGTGATTGGGCGCTTTACCACAGTCGAATATCTTTTGCACTAAATGTGAAGCTATTAGACCCGTTGATTATATGTCAAAGCGCTGAGGCGTATTACAGGTCTAATGATCACATTCCACTGAATGCAGCTGAAGGATTCATCCGTCAGATTCTAGGCTGGAGAGAATTCATGCGTGGAGTCTACTGGGAACGTATGCCAGCCTTCGGGACAGAAAATTACTTCGGCCATAAAGCACCTCTGCCAAGTTGGTTTTGGAATGGGAAAACCAAAATGAAGTGTTTATCACACTCTATAGGTCAGAGCCTAGACCATGCGTATGCACACCACATTCAACGACTTATGGTTACAGGAAACTTTATGCTGCTTGCCGGTATAGATCCAGATGAGGTGGATTTGTGGTATCTCAGCATTTATATTGATGCCTTCGAATGGGTTGAAATCACAAATACTCGCGGCATGAGTCAATATGCGGACGGCGGCTGGATAGCGACCAAACCCTACGTGGCGTCGGCGAATTATATGAAAAAGATGGGCGACTACTGTCATAATTGTTTCTACAACGAGAAAACAAAAATCGATTCTGACAGTTGTCCTTTTAACTCTCTTTATTGGAACTTCTTCGAGCGTCATAGAGAACTGCTAAGCAATAACTTCAGATTGGGTATGGTTTACAGGACGTTTGATAAGATGTCTTCAGAAAGTAAGGTAGCTATTAGAGCTCGAGCAAATTATGTTTTAGATAACTTAGAACAACTTTAGTGAGCACTTGTATTCTTTGGTTCAGAAATAATTTAAGATTGGGCGACAATACCCCGGTAGCAGAAGCCTATTCTCATTATAGTACTGTCATCCCTGTTTATATTGACGAAGATTCGTGGCACAATACGCGCTGGGTAGAAGAAGGTAAAGGCGACCATAGATTACGCTTCTTGACAGAAAGTTTAGCAGACCTCAACGATGCTCTACGTAACAACTCGAGTGAATTGCTCGTTTTACGCGGTGTTGAGCCAATCAAGGCACTGCTTGAACTAGCCGCGAAGACAAAAGCAACCGCAATTTATGCCCCAAAAGAATTTGCTTACAACGAAAGAAAGGTGGAGTTTAGCCTAAGAGAAAGAGCAAAAGATCAGGGCATAACTGTTCATTTAATGACAGAAAGAACCTTGTATTTAGAAAGTGATCTACCTTTTGGTGTGAATGAAATTCCTGAAGTCTTCTCGCGATTTAGGGGTAAGGTTGAAAAGCGCAGTCGAGTACAGCCGCCCATTGAAGAACCCGATGTATCCTCTTTCGATTCGTTAGATTTTAATTTAAGCTCAGACAGAATACAGGTTCCAAATGTATTTCAGGATCAACGCAGTGCGGTTCCATTTAATGGTGGAACGATTGCTGCATGGAGGCAGCTTGATTTTTATCTCTGGGAGAGTAAGCAGATTCTTGAATACAAACAGACCCGCAATGGTATGGTCGGTCGTAATTATAGCTCTAAATTTTCAGCATTCCTAGCACTGGGCTGTATCAGTGCGCGACAGATTTATGATGAGCTTCAAAGATTTGAAGAAGAGATTAAATCTAACGAAAGTACCTACTGGTTATTTTTTGAGCTCTTATGGCGTGAATACTTCCAGTGGATTGCGCTAAAGCATGGAAAGAATTTATTTTCCGCCCACGGCTTACAACGCGAAAGACCTATAAGGCAAGGATTTAACGCAAGAGCCTTTGAAAAGTGGACTTCTGGAAATACAGGGGACTCTCTTGTAGACGCTAATATGAAAGAATTAGCCGCTACAGGTTTTATGAGTAATCGTGGCAGACAAAATGTCGCTTCTTATTTAGTACACGACATGGGTATCGATTGGCGTGCTGGCGCAGCTTTTTTCGAGAAGCATTTGATTGACTACGACCCTGCATCAAATTATGGTAATTGGCTTTACAATGCCGGCAGAGGTAATGACCCAAGGCCATTCAGAAAGTTCGATACGAAGATTCAAGCGGAACGTTACGACCCGAAAGGAGAGTTTATAGAAATGTGGACCTAGTCTAACTTTATTACATGAACTGGGACTTTCTGAAAACACTAAAATTTTCTGACTTACCCTTAGATGAGGAAGATAAGACTGTATTGGCTCAGCTTGCCGAACGTTTACAAGATAACTATCCGTATAACGCTCAAGAGTATGCCGGTCAGATGATCAAACCGCCTCACTCTCTTGCACAGGCCGCTCATTGGATGACCTCGCTCGTCAATCCAAATAATCACGCTTTAGACGGCGGTCTTGCTACCTCTGCATTAGAAATTGAAGTCATTGATCAGCTTGGAGCTATGGTGGGTTTTGAATCTTGTCTTGGTCATTTGACTTCTGGTGGAACTATGGCTAATCTCGAAGCATTGTGGGTTGGTAGACAAAGCTCACCACAGGCAACAGTTATAGCTAGTTCAGCCTCACACTACACCCACAGTAGGATGTCTGAGGTCTTAGGTATGCCCTTCAAGGAAGTACCAACAGACCCTCAGGGTAGAATGGAAATAATGGCGCTAGAAAAATTGCTTTTGACGGATAACGTCCCTCCTGTCGTAGTTGTAACCCTTGGAACAACAGGTTTAGCGAAAGTCGATCCTCTCGCTGATGTAGTAGCCTTAAGAGAAAAGTATACGTTTAGAATTCACGTGGATGCTGCCTATGGCGGCTATTTCAAGCTAACGCAACTACCGGAGGCGACAAGGCGTCATTTTGAAGCAATGGCACAAGCGGACTCTGTGGTTATTGATCCTCACAAGCACGGACTCCAGCCTTACGGATGTGGATCTATTCTTCTTAAAAACCCTGCCGAGGGTCGGTTCTACAAGCACGACAGTCCCTATACTTACTTTACAAGTGGTGATTTACATCTTGGTGAAATAACTCTGGAATGTTCTCGACCTGGCGCCTCTGCAGCGGCATTGTGGGCAACGATGAAGAAATTCCCCTTGGTACCCGGTGGAAGGTTTGCACATCGACTTCAGGATAGCCTTTTGGCTGCCAAAGGATTACATCAGTGCGCTTTAGAGCGTGGTTTTTGGAGTCTCGATCCAGAGCTAGATATCTGTATTTTCTCGTCAAAAGGTACTAGTAGTGCAACTGTAAGTGATCAGAATAGGGACTTTTTTGAACGAAAGGCACAAAAAGGTATTCACCTTGCCCTACTAAAAATAAAAAAGGAACAATGGCCTTGGGACCTCCGGTGGGACAGCCAAGAGCTCATAGTGGTACGAAGTGTATTGATGAAGCCTGAGCACAACGACCCAGTATTTTGGACCCGTTTACTTGAGTAAAGCAAGTATCTGCTGTAACGTCAATTGCTTTTGCTCACCGGAAGCGAGATTCTTAACTGGTATCGCATCTAATCCCATTTCGTTAGTGCCGACCATAGCCATAAATGGAATACCCTTCTTGTTGGCGAAGTCAAACTGTTTCTTGAGCTTGGTTGCATCCGGATACAATTCAGCTCGTACACCATGGGCAACTAACATTTGCACCCAATGGTAGGCCGCAGTCCCTTCAGCAGCACCGAAATTTGCGAAGATTATCGAAGGCATATGAGCAACTACAGATGGAAATAAATTGAGTTCCTCTAAACACAAGTAAATACGATCCAAACCGAAGCTTATACCAACACCAGAAGTATCCTTCATTCCGAATATACTCGTTAAATCGGCGTAGCGACCGCCTCCACCGATACTACCCATAGTAACGCCATTGGCTACTACTTCGAAAATGGTCCCCGTGTAGTAATTCAACCCCCTTACTAGCGTGAAGTCAAATTCTAATTCGCAGCCTTGAAGGCCTTTAGAAGCATTCTCTAAAACGAAGCTGAGTTCTTGCAGACCTACTTTCCCTTCCTCACTTGATTGAAGCAACTCTTGCAACCTGGCAACGGATAGTCCTTCTTTCAACCATAATTCAAAAGTGGCAACAGCAGTTTCATCGAGCCCTTGATCGAGCATTTCCTGGCATACACGATCGGGCCCAACTTTATCTAATTTATCTACTGCTACAGTGAAGGCTATGAACTGGTCAGAAATCCTGAGAACCTCCGCTATCCCCATTAATACCTTACGGTTATTGATTTTAATCGTGGTAGATAATCCAAGTTTTGAAAACGACGCATCGTAAATGTGTATCAGCTCCACTTCCTGCCACAAACTATCGGATCCTACGACATCAGCATCACACTGATAAAACTCTCTAAATCTTCCTTTCTGTGGTCGATCAGCGCGCCAAACGGGCTGCATTTGATAGCGTTTAAACGGGAAGGCTATCTCGTTTCTATGCTGAACAACATACCGAGCAAACGGTACCGTCAAATCGTAACGCAAAGCCTTATCGGCAATCTTTGTGGCCAATTTTGAAGGCTGCTTTTCCTGCCAAAGTTCCTCTGAAATTTTTGATGTAAAATCTCCAGATCTTAGAATCTTAAAAATGAGCCTATCACCTTCTCCTCCATACTTACCGGTCAAAGTCTCAATATTTTCAAAGGAAGGCGTTTCTATTGGGTCGTATCCACGCAGTTCAAATTGCTCCTTCAACACATTCATTATATATTGACGATTCTGAACAACTTCTGCGGAAAAATCTCTAGTTCCCTTCGCTAATGACGGCTTCATAATTTATTGTAAAAATGACACACAAAGTTAGCTCGACAAAGCCAATTACCCAGGTCTTACTAAACAACTTCTGTACAATTTTTTATAGGCCTCAGATTGGACTAATCCTTCGAAGGTACCTTTGTTGTGGTACCAATTTTTTCGAAACGGTGTGTGTGAAAATAAAATATGACCTAAACCGTCCACCCCAAATCGGTCTAGAATGCTCCAAAACAAACACACGACGGAAGGGTCTTCGACGGATATTCCTAAATGCTCCGCCAGTGGGTGTCTGACAATATTAAAGTAAACCTCGGCCGTTTCAGGACTGATAAATTCGTCCTTTAACACAGCAAAATTTGGGCGGTTGGCATTAAATCGAACGATATACTGATTCCCAAGTATAACGGGCATTCCTGCATCAGCGATGAGCCACTTTGCATCAACGAATCTACCTTTGAAGGTCTTATCATAGTTTGTACCGTCCCAATTCCATTTTACAGTGAACTTATCCGTTCGATCAGAATAGGTGACTGTACCCATTTGCTCAATAGGGTTGCGTTCCACCATCAATCTATTGAGGTGAGGCTTGACAAAAATGATCACAACTGTAACTCCCAATACCGCAAGAATAGAATAAATCCATTTCGTTGCTTGAACATTTCTTAGGTGATCCTCAATAGCTCTGCGCTTGAGCATTTCCTCTCTCATTGCAGACCGCTTTTTCTTGAGTGCTTCCTCTTCACGATCAATCATTGCCGTATCGATAACTAAATCGAGCCCTCGCAGGGCTAACTCATAAGCTTCTGTCAAAGACTGAAAAGCCTCCTCACTACCACCAACATCAGGGTGTAGCTCTTTCGCACGCAACTTATAAATCGCGTCAATTTCATCTTTTGAAACTGGTAGTTTCTCTAGTTGAAGTATTTCAAGAGCTTGCTTTATTTTCACTTGTTCAAGGCTAAGAAGCTTAAAATTAAGAAAAGAACTCTACTCAGACCACAACTCAATGCCATCTAAATGCGATATTGCATATGGAATTTTAACTACATTAGAAGTCCTTTTGAGCCAGCAGAATCGATATTTAGTCATACTTCCCGCGCGAATGGGCGCGCAGCGCCTTCCTGACAAACCACTTAGGCTTCTAGGTGATATACCTATTATCAGTCGCACCTATTCAGGAGTAAAAGATCTCTTTGAACACGTTTATGTTGCAACGGATTCAGACGATGTACTTTCTGTGTGTGAAGAGCAAAAAATCCCATGTATTCGAACAGGTTCACACCATAAAAACGGTACAACAAGAACACTCGAAGCCTTTTTAGCCCTCGATATAGAAGTAGATTACATTATCAACGTACAAGGTGATGAGGCGTTTATCTCTAATGAAGTTGTACAGCCATTGCTAGACGTTCTTGAGGAAATAAGTCCGGAGGCCGCGACGTTACAGGCACCACTAATTTCAGAAAGCAGTAACTCCAATGTCTATGTAGTTACTGATAGTAAGAGTCGTGCGTTGTACTTCTCTCGCAGCCCAATACCAGCTTCGCGAAACGGTAAAACTCAGCGCTTTCAGCACGTCGGGGTATATGCATTTCAACCAGAAGCCCTCAAAGCCTATTGTGCAATGTCTCCAACACCACTAGAGCAACAAGAAATGCTCGAGCAGCTGAGATGGTTAGAAAACGGGAGGAATTGGATGATAGCTACGGCTCCGAATAAACCGTTGAGTATTGATACTCCAGAGGATTTAATAGCGGCTGAAGAACTGCTAGCGAGCAAAAGTTAAGGTTGGTATTTATTACGCTCCTCATCGCTTGCAGGAGTAAGTTGTCCTGAGATAAAATTTCGGATCAGTATATTTTCGATGAGCCCATCTTCAGCATTGTTAACAGGATCATACGGGCGCTTTAAATCAATATCATACCACCACGCTGTAATAGACCAAAACCGTGCACTCAATCCATTCCGGTAGGTTTTGATGATGTCGTAAACGGGCCGTCCAGTTTCTCTGTAAATGAGCTTTGATAAAATTTGACCTTCACTCCGGGTCAGTTTTCGTAATTCCGATTTAAACCGTTCCTCTAAAAACCGCTGGTATTGCTTGGTATACTTTCTCCGTTGACGCTTATGATCAATTCTCTCCAAGGCTCTATTAACACTGTCTATACGAATAGCTGCCTCTCTTACATATGGATATACCCTGCGAACCTTTCTCTTTAAAGTGTAATAATTTCTACGCGCCTGATAGTCATTTAACGTGGGTTTAGGGACAAACAACACCTCATCAAGCACAGACCAGGGAATGGTATCACCACCAACTACTATTTGGCCTACAATAGGCAATGTCCCATCTTTTACCTCGCTCAAAGTATCCACCTGCGCATAAATAGGTGTACTTAAGAGAAATATAAAGAAGTAGATACTAAGATCTATTCGTCTTCCAACGTGAGCTTTTAACATTTGATACTACATGTTGTTGTGATTTAACACCGTGCAAAAGGTTTGCCACAGCAGCTGCCCCGAGAGCCTCAAGATCATCATCTTCCGCGCGCAATGCTCCTGCAGTAAAATATTTCTCTACAAAATGAGTACTAAATTCTCCACTTATAAAAGCACTATGGTTCATTACGAAGTTTGCAAAATCGAGCGTAGTCTGCACACCGGAGATACGGTATTCTGAAATAGCACGTCTCATTCTAGCTATGGCATCTTCTCTGTTGGCACCAAAGGTGATGAGTTTTGCGATCATAGGGTCGTAATAGATGCTCACCTCCATACCCTGCTCTAAACCATCATCTACACGAATACCGAGCCCTTGAGGCCTTTTGTATTCGTAAAGCTTACCCGTTGCAGGCATAAAGTTTTCCTTTGCATTTTCGGCATATACCCGTACTTCAATAGCATGGCCTTTAATGGTCAAAGATTCTTGATCGAAATCCAATTCGTGGCCCTCTGCGATTCGTATTTGTTGTTTCACCAAATCTATTCCTGTGATTTGCTCAGTAACGGGATGCTCTACTTGTAAGCGAGTATTCATCTCTAGAAAGTAGAATTTTCCACCGGGTTCAAAAATGAACTCAACAGTACCAGCGCCCCGGTAATCACAAGCTTTGGCCACATTTACAGCCGCTTCCCCCATTGCTTCACGAAGTGCTTCCGTGAGCACAACACTAGGTGCCTCTTCTATCACTTTCTGGTGACGGCGTTGAATGGAACACTCGCGCTCAAAAAGATGGACTACGTTGCCATATTCATCTGCTAAAATCTGAATTTCTATGTGTCTTGGATCTTCGATGTATTTCTCAACAAAAACAGCCCCATTACCAAAACTATTGGTCGCCTCACTCACAGCGCGCTCCAATTGAGCATCGAAATCCTCGGGGTAGTGCACAATACGCATTCCTTTACCGCCACCGCCTGCACTCGCCTTAATCATTATTGGAAATCCTATTTCTGATGCCAATTCCTTGGCACGGTCCACTTCTGTAACTTCCCCATCAGAACCAGGTATAAGAGGTACGTTAAAATCTGCCACAGCAGCTTTGGCACTGAGCTTATCGCCCATTATGCGAATGGCATATGAACGCGGCCCAACGAATATCATACCTGCCTGTTCAACAGATGCTGCAAACTCAGCATTTTCACTAAGGAATCCATATCCTGGATGAATGGCATCCACGCCAAGCTCTTTTGCCACATTTATAATTCGATCGCCCTTGAGATAACTTTCTGAAGAAGGGGCTGGGCCAATGAATACAGCCTCATCTGCAAATAATACATGAGGTGCTCTACGGTCCGCTTCAGAATAGACAGCGACGGTTAAAATACCCATTTCACGGGCACTTCTCATAATTCTCAGTGCAATTTCTCCTCGGTTCGCGACAAGGATTTTTGATATGATTCTTGACATCTGTTTTCGTGAGTGTTTCTGACAAATATAAGAATGCAACCTAATGCGAAATCATATCTGATGTTCGAAGCAATAATTAAAAATATTCTAACAAACACCTGTATCTTTAGGTCATGAGTAAACGGTTGATATTCGCACTTTTTCTTTTAGGCCAATTTTCACTTTCTGGACAGGTCCTCGGTTTACTGAAATATGGAGGTGGTGGGGACTGGTACGCCAACCCAACAGCACTAAAAAACCTCAGCGTATTTTACAATGCTACAACCGGAGCAAAGACCACAGTCGCACCCAACGAATTTACACTTGAAGATATTTTAGTCTCTGGTGTCTCTTTTTTGCACGCCACAGGCCATGGTCGAATTGTTTTTGATGAAAAGGAACGTCAAATTTTAAATGATTTTGTTAAACGGGGTGGGTTCTTGCATATCGATGATAACTATGGGATGAAGGTATTTGCTGAGAGCGAGTTGGATGAATGCTTTCCACAAGCGAAAAAAGTAAATGTCGCCAACAATCACCCTATTTTCAATACGCTTTTCGAACTGGATGGATTACCAAAAATTCACGAGCACGATAATGAACAACCAAAGGCCATAGGTTACTTTATTAATGGCGAACTCATCGCTATTTTAACCGTTGAAAGTGATATAGGCGACGGCTGGGAAGATCCGCAGGTACATAACGACCCAAAGGAAAAAAGGGATAAAGCACTGAAAATGGGAGCAAACTTGGTACATTGGGCAATAGTAAGACACTAAACAATGCTGGAATTAAAACTTCAACCGCTAACTAAATCCGTCCTTCAAATCCTGTTGATTGCGTTGTTAGGCTATGCACTCTTTCTCATTCAAGGAATCCTGGTCTATGGCGTAATTGCGCTCTACATAAGTATCCTTGGTAGGCCTTTAATCGCACTTTTAGGGCGCATACCAAAGTTAGGTCCGCATTTAAACTCCACATTGAAGGCTACCATCACCCTAGTTGTACTCGCGACAATTGTTCTAGGGTTAACTACTTGGTTTTTCCCTGTTATTATCCAGGAATTTAGCTTCATTGGCACCATAGAATACGACGCACTATTGGTGAGTCTTCAGGATGAGTGGAAACAGCTTGACGAACTCCTCACCTCCCTTGGTGTCGACACAGCTAGTGAATTAGCCGCGATCAACGAAACACTACAAGGGTTTGCCTCAATGGAAGCCATAAGCAGCGTTTTAAGCAGTATAGTTGGTGGTTTGGGCCAATTCATCATCGGACTCTTCTCTATCACCTTCATTTCTTTCTTCTTGTTCAGGGAGCAAGATTTAGCACACCGTTTTGTGGATTCAATTGCACCAAAAAAGTACCACAATAAGGTGGATACTATGACGCCACAAATCAAAACTCTTGTTACCCGCTACAGCTTTGGAATTCTCTTTCAAATCACTGCCATCTTCATCCTCCTGGCAATTGGTATGACACTGATTGGGGTTGAAGGAGCCATAGTGCTTGCACTGTGTGCAGCCGTATTCAACCTTGTTCCCTATGTTGGACCCATTATTGGGGCTGCACTAGGCATTCTATTAGGACTAGGTCAACTTTATGCCACCGGTCTTGCGAACCCAGAAACTAGTGTAAATCTCGTTCAGAGCCTTTACCTCCTAATTACTTTATTTGGGTTGGTTCAGCTGTTAGACAACGTTCTTTTTCAGCCGCTAATCTTTAGCAATAGTGTAGGCGCACATCCATTGGAAATCTTTTTGGTAATCTCAATCGCTGGTACCTTGTTGGGTATAGGTGGAATGATCTTCGCTGTTCCTGTCTACAGCATTGGACGCATTGTCTACAATACAGTTTTCAAAACTATTGATGGCTAGTTTTGACCATTCCATTTCTCAAGTAAATCCAGATCTTTTCGATAACGATCTTTGGGCATGGATTGAATCAAATTCAACAAAAAACACCGCAGAATTACGCTTAAAGTACGGTGGTACAGAGCCTTATTCTTCAGCAATAGCTCAGATTGAGGCAAGGAATAAATATCTCGGAAAATTTAAAGCGCTTTTTGATGACCGTTGGGTATTTCCAATTGGGATTGGCCTTGAGCAAAGTTCTTCGGTGAAAACGGCTGCAGTAAAGGCGCGCTTTTTTCAAACACCATACTCCGTCGATCTTTGTGCAGGAATGGGAATAGATAGTCGGGCTATACTCAATAGTGACCGTTGTTTGAAGCATCTATGTTTTGAAAAAAATCCCTCACTGGCTCGACTCTTAAAGCATAATCTTTCTAAAGCCGACGTCATTCCTAGTGCCTTTGAGCTGCAACTATTAAAAGACTGGATTTCAGCGCATCACATAGAAACCGATGAACTC
>CAJWZE010000005.1 GCA_913049845.1 uncultured Cryomorphaceae bacterium | reverse complement strand
GAATGTTTAAATCTGCCATGTTTTGAGTTTTTAATGTTTGTCGCTCTTCTTACTCGAAATTTTGTGCCAATTCAATTTTAGTGCCACTCTGACACCAAACTCGACCTTACGAAACGAAGAACTGTCAGTTTTGGAAGATAAAAAAAGCCCGAACGGCAGGACTGTTCGGGCTCAACTATTTCTTAGAACTTCTTATTCATCAACACTCTCAGGCATACCTTCTACTGGCATGTCCTCTACAGGTGCATCTGCAGCTGGTACAGGAACTGCAGGTTGGAAAGGAACAGCGTTCTCTACTTGATCACGCAACAAGGTATCCTCTTCCTCTACTGCCTCACCACCGCTCATGTTCATAGCGATCACCAAAACAAAAAGACCAATAACCAAACCCCAAGTCGCTTTATCTAGGAAGTCGGTTGTCTTTTTTACACCACCCAACATTTGAGGGCTATCGCCACCAAAGGCTGAGCTCAAACCACCACCTTTGGGATTCTGTACTAGAATCACCAAAACAAGTAATACTGAGATAACTACGATAAGGATAGAGAATAGTGCTGTCATGTGTTTTTTTCTTTCTTTATTGCTCTGATTCGGTCGGCAAAGAAACTACTTTTTTCCGGGTATTTCAAACTTAAAATCTCATAGGCCTTGATGGCCTTATCAAATAAGCGCTGTCCGAAATAAATCTCTGCCAATGTTTCCGTTACAAACTTTCCTTCGGCATCTGCTTGAAGCGTAAATACATTGATTTTACCGTTGGACGGCTCCACTTCAAATTTCGGGAGCTCTTGTATTATTTTACGAATTTGATTGCCTTGCTCTTCCGAATCACCTTGATCTTGAACAACATCAACATCAGCAAAATCTTGCTGATAATCGATAGTCGTTACTTGCACACTCATATCAGCATTCAGCCACTCCAAGAACGAGGCCTTTTCGCTGAAGGGCATAATGCGAATATCTTCATCCGGTTGGACCGCCGCTTCCTTTACCTCGGATGGGCTGCCTTTGACTGATACTGTCTCTTTCTCCGCGGGATTTTTCCCCTCAGATGCCGCTTTTTTCGCAGATTTATCCTGATTTTTGGAAGGCGCTTTGCTTTCTTCCGTAACAGGCGCTTTAGATTTACGTTCTTCCTCCGTTTTGACCGCTGTAGCATCAGAAGTTCTCTTCTTCACTGGGGCCGATTCACTTTTGGTTAGCGCCCTAGATCTCAATATGGCATTGCGCACACCTTCAGGTAAATGATCAAGACTATCTGGATCTCTTTTTGGTACCACAGGTTTCGAGACTGGATTTGGCACTTGCCTTGGAGGCGATTTGGTTTCGGCCTTCGGAACGGGCTTTTCCTCAGTTGACCCTTTCTCCTCGACAGCTTTTGGCTGCGCTTTAGTTACTCGCTTTTTCTCGGTTTTTTTCTGCGCTTTGAAAGTATCAAGGTCAAAGTCAATTACTGGCGTTTTTATTGGCGCACCCGAAGTCTCATAGAAACCTTTAAGTAGCGTACGGTCCGGGACCGCAATCGCAGAGCGCTTAACCTGCACAGGTAGTTGATAATTGTCGCTGTTTTGTAATGCCTTCATATACAATACCTGCAAGGGTGCTGCGTAGGGAAAGTCTTGCACAGCCTGTTTCAAAGCTACTAAAGCAGCATCGTCCATCTTTTCAGGTTGCTCAAAAAATTCCTTGAGTTGTTTCGCGTTCATTCTACCAGTTAGCTATGGCTCTATTGAGAATATCTTCAGTCAATTCCTTTATAATTTCCTCTGACAATTCCGTTTCAATATCCGAAAAATTCAAATCGGCATCATAATCCCGGTAGCGAGAAAATCGCTGGGAAAAATCATTTTTCGGTTCCAGTCGATTGGTAAATTCAACATTTATGGCAATGGTAAATCGCATTTGTGCCACTTCTGATGGTCCTCGCGCTGCTTGAGGGCGCAGGCTATATTCTGTGATCGCACCGACCACTTCCATATCGGAAGGTCCATCATTAAGCTCAAGTGAGGTTTGCTGAACGTAAATATCCTTAATAGCCTCGGTCACTATCTGCGACATTTCTGGATTCACTATTTGGGCATTATTGTCAAAGAACCCTACATATAACGATTGGGCATCCCCAACGTTTCCACCCGTAAAGCTATATCCGCCTTTACAAGAACCAAATGCAATAACCGCTAACGCGATGAATACCCTTACTCTCATTCTAGGTTATATTGCTTAATCTTCCTATATAAGGTACGCTCTGAAATCCCCAATTCCTTCGCCGCGTTCTTTCTTTTACCGCCAGACTTTTCCAATGCCTTTTTAATCAATTCAATCTCTTTATCTACCAAGCTCAAATTCTCAATCTCAATGGTATCATCTTCAAATTGCTCGCGCTCGTCATTACTTATTATAGTCACTTCGTGACTAGTTGAAGCACCTGGTCTAGCGAACTCTTGACCGATTTTTGGGTATTCGTTTTGGATGTTTTCATAGAGTCCCTTCCCATTACCAAAAGCTTCTTTCAACCCATTTATCTCAGCCCTCATCTCGAACAATAACTTGTACAATGCCTCGCGCTCCTGTGCGAAACTATCTCCACTACTATCCGTTACTCTAGTATTACTTAAAGCAGGAAGATTCGAAGCATCCACCTGCGGCAAATAAGTCTTCAACAAGTCCTTTCCTACCAAGCGGGTAGTTTCAACAACGCTCATCTGTTCCGCCAAATTACGCAACTGACGAATGTTCCCTGGCCAGCGATACTGCTCCAGTAAGCGAACTGCTTCCTCGTCCAATCGAAGAGGTGGTAAATGGTACTTGTTTGCAAAATCAGCCGCGAATTTTCTAAACAACAAATGGATGTCTGAAGGGCGCTCTCTCAGGGGAGGCAATTGAATTTCGACGGTATTCAATCTGTAGTACAGATCCTCACGAAACTTGCCTTTCTTAATAGCCTCGAGCATGCCAACGTTGGTGGCACCCACAACACGCACATCAATCTTCTGTGCACGAGAAGCACCCACGCGAATGAATTCACCAGTTTCTAGCACGCGAAGTAATCGTACCTGCGAAGGCAGGGGCAATTCGCCCACCTCGTCCAAAAAGATCGTGCCGCCGTCGGCCTCCTCAAAATACCCTTTTCGAGCACCAGTGGCACCCGTAAAGGCCCCTTTCTCGTGACCGAAAAGCTCAGAATCAATAGTTCCCTCCGGAATGGCACCACAGTTAACTGCGATGTACGGCTTATGCTTACGGTGACTGAGGTTGTGAATAATTTTTGGAATACTCTCCTTACCCACACCGCTTTCACCGGTGACCAGAACACTAATGTCTGTAGGGGCTACCTGGACCGCCTTGCTCAAGGCGCGATCCAAGAGCGGACTGGTCCCAATAATTCCAAAACGTTGTTTTATACTTTTAAGATCTGCCATGGTTCTACTGCTTTGATTTACGCTTGTTCAACGACTGTACCAATCAATGTGGCCGAAGTACAACTGTCAATTCTTACGTGACAGAAGTCGCCCGATTTAAAATCGTGCTTATCAAAAACAACCACGCTATTGGTGTCCGTGCGCCCGAACAATTGCTGATCGCTCTTTTTAGAAGTTCCTTCCACCAACACCTCATACGTTTTACCAATCATCGTCTGGTGACGCATCAAACTGTGTGAGGTCTGAAGCTTAATAATCTCGCTCAATCTGCGCTTTTTTACATCCAATGGAATATCGTCTTCTAGCTTACGGGCCGCATAGGTATTCGGTCGCTCACTGTAGAAAAACATGTACCCGAAATCGTACTTCACATATTCCATCAAGCTTAAGGTCTCCTGGTGGTCTTCTTCAGTTTCCGTCGGGAAGCCGGTAATCATGTCGTGTGAAATGGCACAACCCGGAATGATTCGGTTGATGCGGTCAATCAATGCAATGTAGTCATCACGGTTGTGCCCGCGATTCATCAGCTCCAAAATTCTTGACGAGCCACTCTGCACCGGCAGGTGAATGTAATTACAAATGTTCTTGTATTTGGCAATGGTTTCGAGCACATCGTCTCTCATGTCCTGAGGGTTCGAAGTCGAGAATCGGATGCGCATGTTTGGCACCGATTCAGCCACCATAGCCATAAGGTCAGCGAAATGAACTGCACTTGCTTTAGCCAATTCTGAGGCCTTCTCAAAGTCCTTTTTTAAACCGCCGCCATACCAAAGGTAGCTGTCTACGTTTTGTCCCAACAGGGTAATCTCTTTGTAGCCTCTCCTCTGTAAGTCCAATGCCTCATCCACGATGGTTTGCGGGTTGCGCGAACGCTCTCTACCTCGGGTAAACGGAACGACACAGAACGTACACATATTATCACATCCGCGGGTAATAGAAACAAAGGCACTAACACCATTCCCACCCAAGCGCACGGGTTCTATGTCGTCGTAGGTCTCTTTCTTACTAAGAATCACATTGACCGCTTTTCTACCGCCGTCCAGCTCTTGCAACAAGTTCGGTAAATCGCGGTAGGCATCTGGCCCTACCACTAAATCCACCAGCTTTTCTTCTTCAAGCAGCTTTCCTTTAACGCGCTCAGCCATGCAGCCCAAGACCCCAATTTTCATATCTGGATTCTTCCGTTTATGGCCGTTGAAGTGATTCAATCTATTGCGCACCGTCTGCTCAGCCTTGTCGCGGATTGAACAAGTATTTAGCAACACTAGGTCTGCTTCCTCTGGATTCTTTGTGGTGCTGTACCCTTCGTTGCCCAATACTGAGGCAACGATCTCGCTATCCGAAAAATTCATTTGGCAACCATAAGACTCTATATAAAGCTTCTTGGTGCCTGTATAGTTTTTCGTTTCTAGCACGGTTCCATCGTGCTCACGTGGGTTCTTATCGCCCTCGGCGTAGAGACCTCTTCCGCTTGCGCGCTTCGTTTTTCCTTCCATATTTCAATTCGCTCAAAACTTGACTTTCTCTTGCGATGTGGCAAATATACATCCTTAACTGACAATTTGTCTGATTTTAAAATTCCTATTACGTAGTAATACATATATAAGTGAACATGAGAGGTAATAAGTTGTTGTTTTAATAATCTTTTTCGTCTTTACTTTGTGCTCTTATTCTTCTAACTGAATCAATTTTATGGCAAGTAATCTCGTTATCGTTGAGTCACCTGCGAAGGCAAAAACTATTCAAAAGTACTTGGGTAATGACTTTTCTGTAATGTCTTCCTATGGACACATCCGCGACCTTTGCGACAGAGGAATGGCCATTGACATCGAAAACAATTTCACCCCTGAATATTGTGTATCAAAGGACAAGACATCCTTAGTCAAGGATTTGAAAAGAGCAGCTGAACGTGCAGATAAAGTCTGGCTCGCATCGGATGAGGACCGCGAGGGAGAAGCTATCGCATGGCACCTCTATGAGAGCCTAGGATTGACCGATGACAAAACTGAGCGTATTGTCTTTAACGAGATTACTAGAACAGCCATCCTTCGTGCGGTAAAAAATCCAAGAAAAATCAACAAAGAGCTTGTTGATGCGCAGCAAGCACGCCGTGTACTTGACCGTTTGGTGGGGTATGAATTGAGCCCTGTACTTTGGAAAAGTATTCAACGTGGATTGAGTGCTGGCCGAGTTCAGAGTGTGGCAGTAAGATTGATTGTTGATAAAGAGCGTGAGATTGAAGGACACGTTCCGTTAGCAAGCTACAAGGTAAGCGGAATCTTCACTGATGGAAAAATTAGCTTTAAGGCTGAATTGGCCAAAAACCTATCTAATGAAGAAGATACAAAGGCATTCCTTTCGAAATGTGTGGGTGCACAATACAAAGTGGAATCTGTGGATAAGCGACCAGGAAAGCGTTCGCCAGCAGCACCATTTACGACTTCAACCTTGCAACAAGAGGCGAGCCGTAAGTTGGGATACAGTGTAAGTCAGACCATGACTCTAGCACAGCGTTTGTATGAAGCCGGACACATTACCTACATGAGAACCGATAGCTTCAACTTGAGCAATGATGCCCTAGCGGGAATTGCTGCACATGTTCAAGCGCAATATGGAAACAATTATCATCAAGCACGCAAATTCAACACTAAGAGTAGAGGCGCTCAAGAGGCACACGAAGCCATTCGTCCGACAAATTTCAGCAAGAACATTGCAGGTGCCGATGATGGTCAAAAAAGACTATACAAACTCATTTACAAGCGAACCATCGCTTCACAGATGGCCGAGGCACAGCTCGAAAATACAACCATTAAGCTTTCGAACACTAATGCACCAGAGGCGCAGAACTTCAGTGCTCGTGGCCAGGTAATCACTTTTGATGGTTTCATTCGCGTGTACCAAGAAGGTACTGACGATGAAAATACAGAACAACTTGACGGTCAGCTGCCAGCCGCAGTAGTAGGTGATTTGCTTCGCTCTGACGAAATCACAGCGACAGAGCGCTTTACAAAGCACGTTCCTCGTTACACTGAAGCGTCCTTAGTGAAAAAATTGGAAGAGCTAGGAATTGGACGTCCGTCTACCTATGCGCCAACGATTTCAACCATTCAGAAACGCAAATATGTTGTGAAGCAATCGCTCGACGGCGAATCGAGGTCCTATAAAGTCTTTAGCGCAACCACCGACGGTGTAAAACAGAAGGAAGGAAAAGAGAATTACGGTACGGACAAAAACAAATTATTCCCAACCGACATCGGCCGCGTTGTGACAGACTTCCTCATTGAGCATTACGGCTTGATTATGGATTACCAGTTCACGGCAAAGGCTGAACAAAACTTTGATACCGTAGCAGCCGGACAAAAAGGTTGGCAAGAAAGTATCAGTGAGTTCTATAGCGAGTTCCACCCTTTGATTGAAAATACTCCAGCAGGAGCGCGTGCAGCGAGTCGTTTACTTGGTGAAGAGCCGGGCACTGGCGAACCAATTTACGTGAAGTTGGCCCGTTATGGATTCGTATTCCAATTCGGTGATGGCGACGAAGAGACGAAACCACGATTTAAGAAATTACCTCAAGGTATAGGCTTTTATGATGCCACGCTAGAAATGGCACTGCGTAAAGAGGTACTACCTCGCACGGTAGGTTTATACAAAGACATAGAGGTGAAAGCCAACGTTGGTCGCTACGGTCCTTATGTAATGTGGAACAAGAAATTTTTCAGCTTGACCGATAACACACCTGAAGAGGTAAGTATTGAAAAAGCAATAGAGATTATTGAGGCGAAGCAAAAAGAAGTAGCAAATAATATCATTGCAGAGTTCACTGAAGAACCTGTTATTCAAATCTTGAAAGGACGCTATGGTCCATATATCAAGAGTGGCGGTAAAAATTTCAAAATCCCCAAGGATACAGAACCTGAGACTTTGAATCGAGCTTCTTGTGAAGAACTTATTGCTGCGGGGCCAACAAGAAGAAGGGGAAGAAGAAACTAAAGGGGTAAATTGACCACGTTAAAAAAGATGTAGCGTGGAATATTTAAGTCCTGTACCTGAAAGTGTTCTCTCCAAACTACCGGTTTTAGAATCAGGCCAGTTGGGTCAAAAGATTGAACGACACACAGAAATCGATGGTCTACCCTCTTTGGATGGCGTGAAAATCGTCATTGTGGGTGTTCAAGAAGACCGTCGTGCATACCGCAATACCGGATGTGAAACTGCCGCTGACCACATACGACCGTTTCTGTATCAATTGCACCAAGGCAATTGGAATTACAAGATTGCCGACGTGGGTAATATTTATCGCGGAGAGCGCCACGTTGATACCATCTTACTACTCCAAGACTTTTGTGAGAAGATGCTTCGTAAGGGTATAATCACCATCACCATTGGAGGATCACAAGACCTAACCTACGGGAATTATCGCGCTTACGACAAACTCGAGAAAATGGTCAATGTAGTGGCCATTGACTCACGATTAGACGTCGGCAGTGAAGGACGCGATCTTGACAACCAAAGCTATGTAAGTCATCTTGTTTTGCAGGAACCACATAACCTGTACAACTTCACCAATATCGGCTACCAAACGTATTTCAATAGCCCTGATGAAATTGCACTCATTGAGAATCTGTTCTTTGAAGCAGTGCGATTGGGCGAAGCACAAGCCAGCATCCCCAATACCGAACCCCTTCTCCGTGAAGCAGATCTCGTAAGCGTCGATATTAATGCCGTACGACAGAGCTACAACCCTGGCACTTTTTACACATCGCCACACGGGTTTTCAGGAAATGAATTTTGCGCAATGCTTCGTTATGCCGGGATGAGCGATACTCTAAGCCAGCTCGGTTTCTTTGAGTACAATCCGCGCTTCGATCAGCGCGGCCAGAGTGCACATCTGTGTGCGCAC
This sequence comes from uncultured Cryomorphaceae bacterium, assembly GCA_913049845.1. GTDB lineage: Bacteria > Bacteroidota > Bacteroidia > Flavobacteriales > Schleiferiaceae > UBA10364. Next base: position 50,946 of record CAJWZE010000005.1, on the reverse strand, counting down.
GCCCTGTGGTATTTCTTCGAAGGTGTTTCCCTACGTTTCGGTGATTTCCCAATAAGCTCAAAGGCGAATTACGAGAAATACAGCGTAATTATCGATGATGAGGATATTCTTGATTTCTATAAAAGTCCCAATAGCGGTAGGTGGTGGATAGAGATTCCAAAAGGTGAGTTTCAATCGGATCGATTTGCCTTAGTACCTTGTAGTCACGATGATTATCTCGAAGCGATGGAGGGTAAAATCCCAAAACGTTGGTGGAAAGCACAGCAGAAAGCCTGATAACTCTAGGAAAAAAGTGTTATTCGCTCGGGAATTTTTCTATCTTTAGCGACGATCAAAAGACGTTAGCGTTTTAATACATGAGAAAAACCCGCTTTGCCTTGTTTGTAATCCTCTGTTCATCAGCCCTTTGGGCACAGCAAGATGTGCAGTTTACGCAGTTCGCGAACAATAAGATATTCTACAATCCTGGAGTCATTGGTTCCGGAGATGCAATTTGTCTATCGGCCGCACACCGTTCGCAGTGGGTTGGATTTGATAACGCACCTACAACTCAAAACTTCAATGTCAACGTGCCGCTAGATTTAATTGGTGGTGGTTTGTCATTGAATTTCACCAATGATATGATTGGTTTCTTCCAAGACGTTACTGCGGGTATTGGCTATGGGTACCAAATGTCTCTTGCCGGTGGTTCACTAGGTTTGGGTTTGCGTGTTGACTTCAGAAATAAAGCGATGACGAGCGGTACTTGGGCACCTCCTCAGACTATGAATGACCCATCGCTCGTTTTAAACAATCCTAATAATACGTCTATGGCTACAGATTTGAGCTTTGGTGCGTATTACACCAACTCCAATTGGTACGCTGGGTTAAGCAGTACTCGATTGATTGAAACAAAGGATATTCTTCAAAGTGCAATAGGTTCGCAGATGGCACAGATTAGAGGCCAAAGACATTACTATCTGATGGGTGGATATGATATCGACTTACAAAACGGTTTCATATTACAGCCGGCGATGATGATCAAAACGGATTTAGTTACAACACAGCTCGACCTAAATGCAGCGGCAACTTATAATAATCAATTCTGGGGCGGCGTTACCTATCGTGTATACGATGCTTTATCGATAATGGCGGGTTACCAAATCACAAAAGATCTTAGAGCAACTTACTCGTATGACTTAACAACTTCTAGTTTGAGAACATCAAGCAGCGGTTCGCATGAAATCATGATGAGTTACTGCTTTACCATTGAAATACCACCCAAAGAAAAAGGGAGCTACAGGAACCCTATATTTTTGTAATATAGTCCCTTACTAAAAATGAGAACACAGTTGAAAGCAAATACAGTTATGAAAAAGCTCCTATTTGGACTTGTATCAGTTGCCATTTTGGCTTCTTGTGGAAGTAACGATCATGGCGAATTAGTCGGCGTTCAAGACCGTCAAACATGGTATCCTAGCGAGCCTTACGGCATGGTATATATTCCACAAGGTAGCTTTACCATGGGTAATCACGATGAGGATGTGCCGTATGCATATACCGCTCCTGCGAAAACAGTGAGTATTCCTGCATTCTACATGGATCAAACGGAAATCACTAATAATGAGTATCGTCAGTTTGTGAGCTGGGTGCGCGATTCTATCGCAAGAACTCGTCTGGCTGAAGGTCTTGTTGAAGATTTCGAATACATTGATCTTGGTGAGATGGAGGATCCAACCTATTTCCAGGAATATGTAGCATTGAACTACCCCGATAGTATGATGCGTCGTTTGGATTGGGACCCGTATTTAGAATGGGACAAAAATCGTTACCCCTCGACTGAATACACTGAAGTTGTGGAAACTATGTACCTCGCACCTGAAGAGCAGTGGTTGGGTTACCGTCACATGGATACTCGTCAGTTGAACTATACCTATTACTGGATTAACAAGCAGAAGGCTTCGTCAAAGTTGAACCGTGTAGAATTTGACTACAAGGATGAGAATGGAGATGGCGAATTGTTCAGCTACCGCGATTTTATTGAAGACAACAAAGCTGAAAGTAACCGTGCATCATTTTTTGAGAAAGAAACTATTAATGTATATCCGGACACACTTGTATGGATTCATGATTTCACGTATTCGTTTAATGAGCCAATGCACGACAAGTACTTCTGGCACCCAGCGTACGATGAATATCCAGTAGTAGGGGTAAGCTGGAGACAGGCTCGTGCCTTTGCGAACTGGAGAGGCAAATACCGTCGTGACTATTTGAAGCGTTCAGGTGAACTTATCGAGCACGACTTTCGTCTACCTACAGAAGCGGAGTGGGAATACGCTGCTCGCGGTGGTGAAGAATTAACTACATACCCTTGGGGTGGTCCTTACGCTACGAATAGTGCAGGTTGTTACCTCGCTAACTTCAAACCGCGACGCGGTAATTTGACTGCCGACGGTGGTTTCTACCCAGTGAAAACAACAGCGTACTCTCCAAACGGATATAACCTTTACTGTATGTCAGGTAACGTAAGTGAGTGGACATCCACAGCGTTTGATGTACAGTCTTACGCCTTCGGCAGCGATGTCGCCACTGAATTCCAGTACAATGCGTACGAAGACGAAAATGAAACTATGAAGCGCAAGGTGATTCGTGGTGGATCATGGAAGGACGTAGCTTACTTCCTTCAGCTGGGTGCTCGTGATTACGAATACCAAGACACGGCAAAAAGCTACATTGGATTCAGAACAGTACAAAGTTTCTTAGGTAGAGACCTTAAAGACTTTTAATAACAACATAACCCTAATAACAAACTTAACTTTAAGATTATGGCTTTAATTGATGTAAACGGAAAGCGCTTCAAAAACTTTATGGCGAAGCTCTATGGTATTGGTGCAGCAGTAGTAATTACTGGTGCGATGTTTAAGATCATGCACTGGCAAGGAGCGAACATCATGCTTGTTGTAGGTTTGACTACAGAGGCTGTAATCTTTATGTTCTCTGCATTCGAGAAACCAGCAGCTGATTACGACTGGACATTGGTTTACCCCGAACTAGCTTCAGCAGACGGCGATCGTGCACTTTCAGTTACAGAGCAACTAGATAATGCTTTGGAAAATGGTGGCGTAGATGCTGCTCTTATCGAGAGATTAGGAGAAGGTATGCGTTCTTTAAGTGAAACTGCGGGTAGCCTAAGTGGTGCCGTTGATGCTGCAGGTGCAACTGCTGCCTATTCAGAGCAATTGAGCACAGCGGCAACGCACATGGAAAGCTTGAATGCACTTTACTCTGTTCAACTTGAAAATACTACAGCTCAGGTAGAGCGTCAAAACGACGTTATGGAAAAATTGGCTGCTGCTTCTGGCAATGCTACTGATCTTGCTTCTGAGTTGGCTTCATTGAAAGGTAACTTAGAATCATTAAATAGCGTTTACGGCGGTATGTTAACTGCAATGGGCAAGTAATCTTACCCGATTCAATTTAACTTACTTTAACCGTAAAATCCTAGACAAATGGCAGGAGGAAAATTAACACCGCGTCAGAAAATGATCAACATGATGTATCTCGTGTTGACTGCGCTTCTCGCTCTTAACGTGAGCAAAGAAGTAATGGACGCATTCTACGAAGTAATGGTTAGCCAAGAGGCATCTATTGAAACAGTAGAAAAACAAAATTCTAGTATCTACACGGCATTTGAAGCAGCTGCTGCTGAAAACCCAGTGAAAGCTGGACCGTGGAGAGATAAAGCAAATGACGTAAAATCTCGTTCAGCAACACTTTACCAGCAGATTGAAGACCTCAAGAGAGGTGTAATTGAAGCTTCAGGAGGTGCAGATGAAGAAAGCGGGGATCCGAACAAGCCCCAGAAAATGGACGACTTGGAATCTTCACCGAACTATTTCCTTAACCAGGGTAATGGAGCCAAGCTTAAAGCAGCGCTTGCTGATTACCGCGAATTCATGAAGACAGAGGCAGAAGGCAACGAGCTTTTGATGAACTCTATTGAAGAAACATTTGATTTAAGCGATTACAAGCACGACGGAACTACCATCAGTTGGGAACAACACAAATTTGAGCACTTCCCGCTCATCTCTGTATTAACGTTCTTGACGAAAATGCAAAGTGACGTTCGTACTTCTGAGGCAAATGTTATTGACTACCTGCAAAAGAACATTACCGCTTCAGATTTAAAGTTTACCGGCGTAAGAACCGTAGTAATGCCTAAGAGCACATTTGTTACTAAAGGTGATGAGTACGAAGCCGACGTTTTCTTGGCAGCCTTTGACGATACACAAAACCCAACAGTTACCATCAACGGCCAAGAGTTGAGCGCAGAAGATATCGTTGGCGGTGTCGCTAAAGTTCGTTTCCCGGCGAATCGTGTGGGTGAGACTGTATGGAACGGTGAAATCAAACTGGTTCAGAACGGTGAAGAGAAAGTTTTCCCTGTGGAAGGCACATTTAATGTTGCACCTCCTAGTGTGGTTATTTCTCCAACCAAGATGAATGTTCTCTACCGCGGTGTAGATAACCCTTTGGAAATTTCTGTTCCTGGTGTTGATCCGTCTAACTTAATTGTATCGGGTACAGGCGTCAAGAAGTCAGGTAACGGATACATGGCTGATGTGACCCGTAATAAAGGTGGTGAGCTAAAAATTTCTGTTAGTGTTCGAGAAGGCGATAAGACCAAGAATATGGGAAGTAAGCTTTTTCGTGTGAAGAATCTTCCTGATGCTGCCGGATCTATCTTCGGTAAAACAGAAGGTCTAATGTCTGCGAACCTAATAAAGAAAGCTAAAGTTGAAGCGAAGTTCAATAATTTTGACTTTGAACTTCCTTTGAAAGTAACAAGCTTCCAAATCATTGTTCCTCCCTTCGCTCCTATCGATTGTAAAGGAAATACGTTAAATCCCAACGCACGCGCTGCTTTGGATAAAGCGAAACCAGGTACACCAGTAATTATTAGAAATATTCGTGCGAAAACTGGTAAAGGCATCAAGCCAAGAGTTGCGCCGATTACTATTGACTTGAACTAAGATGTTAAAATTAAGAACCTTTGTATTTGCAGCTTTCACTGTAGCATTGTCATTCAGTACTGCTGAAGCTCAAATTTTAGACCCATCAGACGACGGTATTGTTCCTGAAGCAAACAAGCACTACAGAAATAATCGTGTAGTTCCTTACCCGTTCCTGCGTCAAGACGACATGTTGTGGTCTGAGCGTCACTGGGAACGTATCGATTTAAGAGAAAAAATCAATCTTTCACTTTACTACCCCATCAAGCCTATGCCAGATCGTAAAGCATTGTGGGATGTATTGGTTGACGGCATTACTACAGAAAATACCATTACTGAGATTTTCCTTGACGATAAGTTCGAATTGCCACTTACCGTAGACGAGGTTCGTCAAAAAATTGAATCTTACGATACTATTCCTGATCCAGATGATCCATTTGGTCCACCTTTGGCTATCGATACTATCACGATTAAGGCCAACAATGTCGTTGCATACCACCTCAAGAGTGACTGGTACTTTGACAAGCAACGCGGTGAGTTGAAAAACAGAATTATTGGTATTGCGCCAGAAGTTCGTGATCCACGTAATACTTCGTTAACCTATAATCCATTCTGGATTTGGTTCCCTGATGCGCGCTATGCTATGGCTACATCTGTTGCTTACAACGAGAAGAACAACAACCAGCGTTTGACATTCGATCAAATTATGCACTTTAGAAAGTTCAACTCAGTTGTTACCAAACAAGACAACGTTTACGATAGAACGATTGAAGATTACAAGAGAAACAGTGCGATGTCTCAGTTGCTCGAAGCTGCCGCAATCAAAGAAGATTTGCGCAACAAAGAGCATGATATGTGGACATACTAGTCTTTGAGCTAACAATATTGAAGAACTCCTGTTACCTTTAATAGCAGGAGTTTTTTATGCAAAAACATGTAGACTATATTATCGTCGGCGGAGGCATTTCCGGGTGTGTGCTTGGTTACACGCTCATGAAATATGGCGCCAGTGTAGTAGTATATGACTTGCCGAAGGAGAACAAATGCTCAACAGCTGCATCAGGCCTTTGGAATCCTATTGTCCTCAAACGCATGAAGAAGGTTTGGAAAGCCGATGAAATGATGGCCGAACTGCATGCCGTATATCCTGATATGGAAGTTTGGACTTCAGTGAAGTTCTTTGACCCCATATCTATCCGCCGTGTGTTCCACAACGCTGAAGAGCAGAATACTTGGATGGAACTATGCGATTCACCTGCTTTTTCTCCCTACTTAAAAGATTGTATTTCTCCTCTCCCCGACGGTATTGTAGGGAAGTTTGAAAGTGGTCGAATGAAAGGAACAGGGCGTTTGAATGTGCTAGCTTTCATCGAAGCTGTTCGTGAGGCGCTGCGCAAGGAAAACAGCTTTCGTAGCGAACACTTTGAATGGGATACCGTTGTTCGAGATGCTGAAGGTTTAGATTACAGTGACCTACGTGCGCACGCCGTGATAAGCTGTCAAGGAGCACAAATGGCTTTGGGTGAAACGGTTTTACAACAGGAGGGATTTGCGCCTGTGAAGGGCGAGATTTTACGCGTGAAATTAGATGCACCTATGGAAAATGAATGTATTCATCAAAAGCATTTTATGCTTAGTGAAGGGAATGCTGAAGTTACTGTAGGGGCTACTTATGCTTGGGAAGGCTTTAATGATGGTCCAAGCACTGAAAAGCGAGAAGAACTTGAACAGCACGTTAGCAAAGTATGGAACGGTTCATCTGATACGATGGATCACTTAAGTGGTATTCGTCCAGCCACGAAGGACCGTAGGCCTATGGTTGGACCCCACAGGCTTCCGCACACCTGGGTTTTTGGCGGTATGGGGTCACGTGCTGTGCTTATGGCACCTTACCTAGCTAAGGTACTTGTAGAGCACTTTATGTACGGTACAGATTTGCTCGAGGAATGTTTACCTAAGCGTTTTTATTAACGTTTTTGTCGTATTTCACAAAAAGTGAGAGCCATGTAGTTCGTGAAATTCTAAATATGATCGGCGCAGTGACTACCAATATTAGAGCTAGAGCGCCAACGGTGGACCACATACTCCAGTCCATCCAAATTCCTAAGAAAGTGTATACGGCGATAAATATTGCAACTGTGTATCCATAGCTGACATACATTGCGCCATAGTAGAAGTTTGGTTCAGGTTCGAAGTTCTGATCGCAAACACTACAACGTGGATTAAAGTCTGTCATAGTTTTGAATCGGTACGGATTTTTATCAGGATAGATCTCTCCTTCCATACACCGAGGACATTTACTCTTTGTAATGCTATAGACTTTTGTTCCCTTGAGCATGATGATAACGTTCCTTTAGTTTGGTCAAAATTACGGCACATAGGCAATTCGTTTTGCTACTTTTGTCACGATGATTTTAGCCTTGAACAAAGCCTCGCTATTTTTCGGAGGTCGTGCCATATTTGATACCATAGGATTTCAAATTAATCCAGGAGACCGAATTGGTCTGGTGGGGAGAAATGGTGCTGGAAAATCGACGCTCCTAAAATTAATCGCAGGTGATTATTCTCTTGATGAAGGGTCAATAAGTAAGGCCAAAGAGGTGAGGATTGGTTTTCTGCGTCAGGACCTGAAAATTGATATGGACAAGAGCATTGTAGAGATTGCTCGCAGCGCTTTCGACGAATTGACACTTATTAATACGCGTATTGAGGAGATCAATAAGGAATTTGAAGTCCGCACCGATTATGAAAGTGATAGCTATGCTAATCTGATTAATGAGCTAAGCGAGCTCAGCGAGCGCTTCGGCCTCATAGGAGGAGATAGCATTGATGCCGATGTAGAAATAGTCCTTAAGGGATTAGGCTTTACTCCCGAAACCTTCGAGAAGCCTTTGTACACCTTTTCAGGAGGGTGGCGAATGCGAGCAGAATTGGCGCGATTGCTCTTACAGAAATCAGAATTGCTTCTTTTGGATGAGCCCACCAACCACCTCGATATCGAAAGTATTATGTGGCTTGAGAAATATTTGAGTGAGAGCAATCAGACGTTGATGGTGGTCAGTCACGATCGTACCTTTTTGGATAATGTAACTACCCGTACTATAGAGATTACACTAGGCAAGGCCTATGATTTTCATGCCCCTTATACCAGATACGTGGAACTCCGTGCAGATTTACGCGAAAAACAATTGGCCACCGCAAAAAATCAGGAAAAAGAGATTAAGCAAACAGAAGAGTTGATTGAGCGCTTCCGCGCGAAAGCTTCTAAGGCCTCCTTTGCCCAGAGTTTGATTAAGAAACTTGAACGTATGGAACGCGTTGAGGTAGACCATGAAGATACCTCAGCTATGCATTTTAAGTTTCAGCCAGCCCCAAGGTCTGGGAAGGTTGTTGCCAAAGCAGAAGGCGTGCGGAAAGCCTATGGTGAGAATTTAGTGCTTCACGGTGTTGATTTAGAAATTGAGCGCGGAGATCGCGTGGCCTTTATCGGTCAGAACGGACAGGGAAAATCGACTTTGGTAAAGGCGCTCTTGAAAGAGATTAGTGCGGAGGGAATTCTCGAGCTTGGACATAATGTTCAAGTGGGTTACTTCGCACAGGAACAGGCGGACGAATTGGACGGAAATTTGACGGCTCTTCAGACCATTGAGAATGCATCGCCTGAGGAAATGCGCAAGAATGCAAGAAGTGTGTTGGGATCGTTTATGTTCCGTGGTGAAGACGTGGAGAAAAAGGTGAAGGTCTTAAGCGGAGGAGAGCGCGGTCGATTGGCGCTGTGTAAACTCTTGCTGAAACCTATTAACTTCTTGGTAATGGATGAGCCGACGAACCACCTTGACATGAACAGTAAGGATGTTCTGAAGCAGCGGTTGTTGTCTTTTAATGGAACATTGCTTGTGGTAAGTCACGACCGCGAGTTCTTGGAAGGGCTAGTCACGAAAACTGTGGAGTTTAGAAATGAGCGTGTAAAAATATTACTCGGTGGGATTGACTATTACCTTAAGCAGCGTAAGATGGAAAATATGCGGGCAGTCGAGGTAAAATCAGCCACAGAAAAGAAATCGAAGAAGGCGCAAAAGAACGATAATGGGCGAATCAGTTATCAGGAGCGGAAGCAGCTTGAGAAAGATATCCGCAGTTTATCGCGAAAGTTGGCCGATGTTGAAGCGGAAATTGAGAACTTAGAGATGACCTTGGAAGATTGGGATGCGAAATTAGCAGACGCAGATAGCTACATGGAGCTAATCAAAGACCCTGATTTCTATCCAAAATACGAGAAAAAAAAAGAGGAGCTAGCCTCCAAGATGAGCCTATGGGAAGATATTCAAATAAAAAAAGATCGGTTGGAGCAGCAGTTGTCCTCCTAATCGGAATAAGCGTTCAGGCACAGCCTAAACTGGTCGTGCAAGTAGTAGTTGATCAAATGCGCGCAGAATATCTGCAGCGTTTTAACCATCAATTTGCCGAAGATGGTGGATTTCGTATTCTTCTTGATGAAGGTAAAGTGTACCGCAACGCGCACTACAATTACATTCCGAACTACACAGGGCCTGGACACGCATCAATATCAACAGGAACTACTCCAAAGTACCACGGCATTGTAGCCAACGATTGGTGGGTGAAGGAGAGTCAGTACGAGATGTATTGTGCGGAGGATACCACGGTCAGCCCGATTGGAACCATTGAAAGTTCCTCTCGCCGTTCGCCAAAGAACTTACGTGCATTGACTTTTTCTGACGGAATCAAATTACACACAAACCACCGTGGAAAGAGCTACGGTGTGAGCGTAAAGGATCGTGGAGCTATATTCCCTGCTGGTCACTTTGCGGATGGCGCGTTTTGGCTTGATAATAAGCTGCACTTTGTGAGCAGCAGCTACTATTGCGACGAACTTCCAGATTACGTAGAGAAATACAATGAGAAAGAGCATGCTATGGATATGGCAAAGAAGGATTGGAAGTTAGAGATGGCTGAGCGTAAATACGACGAAAGCTTAGCAGATGAAAATCCGTACGAGCCAAAGTTGAACAAGGGTACGTCAAGCTTTCCATATGATTTGAAGCAATTGATCCAGACACGCGGATTAGGGTCGCTAAAGAACACACCTGTAGGTAATGAACTGGTGCTCGATATGGCCTTGTTGCTTTTAGAAAAAGAAGAACTAGGTAAGGATAAGTATACTGATTTCTTGGGTGTGAGCTTCTCCTCTACTGACTATGCCGGACACACCTTTGGGGTACGCTCACGTGAAGTGCATGATATGTATTTGAAATTGGACCGTCAACTAGGCAAGCTCATTAAGAAGCTAGACAAGGCGGTAGGTCGTGATGCGTATGTCATTTACTTAACAGCAGACCATGGTGCTTCAGAAAATCCAAATCACTTGGCTTATTATGGTCTAGGGGTGCGTAATTTCCAGAATGCTGATGTTATTGGAGATATTAACGAACGTATTCAAGAAGAACTAGGTATTGAAAATGCAGTATTCAAGATCTTCAACCACCACATTCACTTGAATAGCTGGGCCAAAGAACGCGCCAATAAGATTGCGTTATTGGTTGAGGCTACTGATCCTTTCATGCGTGTTTATACCGCTTCCGAAGTGCGCAATAGCGCGAATGACGCCTTACTGGAATTGCTTCACGAAGGCCATCAAAGCAGGTTTGGCGGTGAGCTCATTTTTACCCTTCAACCCAACTGCATATTCTACGGTCCATATGGTTCTACGCACGGTTCAGGGTATCTATACGATACTCATGTTCCTTTCTTACTCATGGGAAGCGGTATCAAAAGTGGCGAAAGCAATAAACGTGTCGATGTCACCAACATCGTGGACAAGGTGGCTGAAAAATGTAATCTTCCGTACGCACCCAATAGTCTCGTAGAATAATAAGACTGATCCTTATAGATTAGATAAAGTTTAGTATTTTCAGTAACTCAGAAAAACTAAAGGCTATTTATTATGAAGAAAATCGCATTATTTGCATTTGCTAGCGGTCTGTTCCTAGCCTCGTGTACAAGAACTTGCGACTGTGATTTAATCCTAGATAATTACACAAATACTGCACTAGGCGGGTGGGTATTGGATTACTCGACTACCGTTGCACAAGACACGTGTTTAGATGCTGGTATTATCGATTCTACCGTCAGCGGTGGAAATGCCTATTTGATGGTAAGACGTGTAGAATGTCCTTAACATTGTACAAGAACATAAAAAAGGCGGCTCTCTCGAGCCGCCTTTTTTATTTTAAATATTCTAGCCTTCAAGCATTCGCAGTAAAAGGGATATGGTATAAATCAAGAGCCCGTATATTGATGCGATGCTACTCACTTTCAATCCGCCAGCTAGCATCGGTAGACTAATGCCTCCCGCAGATTCTATGGCTTCAAATGCTCCAAAGAGTCCAAACATTTGACCTAAGAACCCTACGGCTATGGCTAGTAATCCAAGTTGCTTTACTAAGTTCTTTTTCAAGAAAAATGCCAACAGCATAGCAATACATATTAATGTTAGTATCCCCATAAAGAGCGGGCCACCCATAATAAAGTAATTCATTTTTTTGTTTGTTTCAGATATAGGTTAAGCTACAAAAAAGCCCGGTGTATGTACACCGGGCTTCCTTATGCTCGTAAGAATTGATTATTTCAAACCTTCTTCAATCATTTTGTTGAATTCATCCAACTTAGGAAGAACTACTATACGAGTACGACGGTTTGCCGCGCGGCCATCGCGTGTATCGTTTGAAGCAACAGGAATGTACTCACCACGACCAGCGGCAGACATACGCTCTGGAGCAATCTCGAAGTCGTTCTGTAAAACACGTACAATGTTAGTTGCACGATGTGCACTCAACTCCCAGTTGTCCTTGATGCAGTCTGTAGCAATTGGATCAGTATCCGTGTGACCTTCAACCAAGATTTCTAGGTTTGGTTTTGCAGCCATAATCTTAGCTACTTTACCTAGAACAGTCTTAGCGTCCTTACTAACGTATGCTGAACCTGGACGGAACATCAACTTATCAGACAAGTTTACATACACCACACCTTTCTCTACGCTGATCTGAACATCTTCGTCGTTCATATCGCCTAGGGCACCTTTCAATGAAGTAACTAAAGCCAATGTTACGCTGTCCTTACGGTTCATTGCGTCTTGAAGGTTTGTAATCGTTACCTCTTTCTCGTTGATGCTTTCAAGTGTCTTTTCCATGTTTTCAGCGTTTGTAGCGCTCATACGAGTAAGGTCACCTACCTGCTTCATCAAATCTGAAGATGTTGCACGCAAAGAAGCTAATTCAGCTGCTTGTGCATTCTTCTCTGCAGTTGCTGCAGCCAATTCCATTTTAGTGTTGCTCAATTTATCAGAAGTTGCTTTCTGCATTTCTTCCAACTCAACATATTTCTGCTTGCTTACACAGCTTGACAATGTCAATGCAGCTGCGGCAGCGAAAACGAATACCTTTTTCATTTTTTCTCTTTTGGATTCCTGTAACGTAAAAATAAGAAACAAATTGACCTCTCAAAGTGAGAGTTAACCCAATTTTAGCTTGTTTTCAGAGTATTAAGTCTTAATTATAAGAAAAAAAGGACTTAATCCAAGTAATACAACAAGTGCTGATGTAAACTTTCAAAGAATAAAAAAGTACAGGTTGCAAATAAACGTAAGATTAACGTCCGGTAAATATGTCTTTTAAAGAAGAGCTTTTCGCTCCAATATGGCCCCTATTTATTATCCGCCATAATAAGAAATCTCAATTACATCTCTACCACGCCGATCTTCTTTAAGAATGATATAAAAATCTTGTAGATAATCATTAGGATCTACCACGCGTATTTCTTGGTATAATCCCTCCGGTGCACGCTCAACAATAGACCTACCATCAATCGTAGCTTTTATGTAGTTAAATTGCATGTGGTATTCAAAGAGTGCCGCAAACTCAAGAATAGCTCCATTGAAATCAACGATTTCTCGTTCAGTGACTAGAACAGCCTTCCAAGAAAAGTGGTGGCACGCACTTTGTTCAGCATAAATGGAATCACCATTTTCCATATTCAAGGTACCGCGAGCTGTGTATGAGTCGCAAGAAAACGAATATGATCTGACCCCGGGAACATCAGAAAGATAGGCCTCTGAAAAATCGTATTCGATACTGCATTCTATGTCGTAACCACAAGTGTCTAATATGCCAAATACATAAGGATTGGTACTAGCACTTAAGGAAAAGGAAAGCAGTAATAGGAAAGGTAAAACAATGATTGTGTTTCTCATATTTGATTGATTATCAATTAAATATACAAAAATAAAGACTATTAATCGACCCTCCCAGCTAGGTAATCGTCTAAGAAGGTACGCATCGTCGTTTCCACATCTAGGTTCTTGGCGATAATCTTCTTATCAGCATCCAAGATGAGCTTCTTGGGCGTGGATGGGATATAATAGTACCAAAGGAAATTCGGGCGGTCAAAATCGCTTTCAAATCCATTGATCCAATTGAGATTATACTCATCAATGTACTTTTTCCATCCCGTGAATTCATTCTCAAGCGTTATGGCTACAACCTCAACACCCTTATCCTTGTATTCATCGTACAATTCTTTCAATCGAGGCGTCTCCTTCCTACAATGTCCGCATTCACTGTCCCAAAAATACAAAATGGTCACGGGGCTTTGCACCTCGCTAAGTTTAATGCGCCCCATATCTTTTGTGTCAAACGCGAAGTCGCGTGCTGGATTACCGATTAGCTCTGTAGCTAGCCCCTCCGACTTTTCCCTAATTTTCCCCAAATCTTCCTTGGACATCCAATCAGCATAACCGCGATTGTAGAATTTTTGTACCAACCAAACAAAGACCTCGTCCTCACCCATATACTTTGAGGTCTCGTATTTATAGGTTGCCGTTGAAACGAGCACCTTTTTGACATCCTCTTCCATCGGTTGCGAAAAAAGTGCATTTAAGTAGCTAATGATGGTATCGGGATCGTGACCTAGGATTTGGTCAAAATAGAGATCTCTATTTTTCTCGAAAAAGGGATTAATTAAGGTGTTGGAAGATAGCAAGTTGGTATAGTCCCAAAAATGCCCGCGCAACCAATACAAATTGGTATCCGGATTCAGCGGCAACAGCTGTGGCAATAGGAATTCCTTGAGGCCTGCGTCCTTCATACCCAAGAGGTACTCACGAATCTGATTCTCATTTGGGCCAGTACTTAGTAGTGCTTTAAATCCTGCAAAATCATCGTGACCAGGGCCTTGACGAACCGTCGCTTGGATATTATTGTAGTCGCCTTCTAGATGAACATTACCCTCTGAAATCACAAAATCAAAAGTATGAGATACGGAAATATAAGCTATGAAAATACCCTGTTCAGCATGTTCCCAAACACCCGAAAAGCAACCGTCTTGAAGTGAATACTCCGCCTTAACTGAGAGACCATTACCCTTTAAAAAGGCAATCTTGATGGTCGATATCGTGTCTGGTAGGTTAGTGAAACAGCCTGAAATTGTCGGTATTTCTTGCGCGGGAAGCACAATACTCAGCAGGGCAAAACTAAGGACAAAGATCTTTTTCATTGGTCTTATTGAGGTTTGCTGCAAGTTACAAATTGGCCACCGGAGTGCTCAACTTCTGGTGGGTGGCTTCAAATATTTTAACAAGCTGTTGGGTCACCTTGGGTCCTGCCCTGTTTACCAAGGATCTGCCGTCCACTTCAGTAATCGGGGTCAATTCTCCCATCGATCCCGTGCCAAAAGCCTCGTCTGCCGAATACAGCTCAGTCAAAGAGATATTGCGTTCTTCCACAACCATATCATGCGCTCTGGCCAATTCCAACACCAACCCCCGCGTAATGCCGTGCAAACAAGCATCCGCGGTAGGCGTCAAAATCTTGCCGTTTTTTACCATAAAAATATTCGCCCCGTTCATCTCTGCGATAAATCCTTGGTTATCGAGCATTAAAGCAGAATCGACTCCTGCCTGATTCGCCTGAATCTTCGCCAAGATGTTATTGATCAAATTATTGTGGTGAATCTTCGAATCTAAATGCATCGGACTATTTCGACGGATGGCCGAGGTGATGATTCGTATACCCTTTTCATTGTCGTAGACAGGCGGTTTCCATTCGGCCAAAACAATCAGCGTACACCCCATTTGATTCAATCGAGGGTCCATCCCCGAGGTCACCTTCTCTCCCCTTGTCAAGGTCAAACGAATGTGTGTATCGTCAATCATACCATTAGCCTCAAGGGTAGCACGAATGGCTTTTCCAATAAACTCGCGCGACGGTACACCTTCAAAAGCCATTGCTAGGGCGCTATCTTCCAAGCGATCGAGATGTCTTTCAAGGCAATACACGCCGTGTTTGTAAACACGCATTCCTTCCCAAACGGCATCGCCGCCTTGCACCGAACTGTCGAAAACACTGACCTTCGCAGAATCGCGGTGAATCAAACCGTCGCCTACCCAAACTTGGATTTCTTTATTTCTTGGATCGAACTGTTGTAGCATATTAATCGAATTGTAATCGTTGGTTATAAAGTGCCTCGTACGCCGGCAAAGTTGCCGTAACTATGGCCTCGTGATCTTCTATAAGCAGTTCAGGCATAGCCTTGGCAGGACCAAATCCTTCACTCTTGTGAACCTTGGCATACCAATGTGGCCACCAAGGTCCGTCGTATTCTTTCTTTCCCGGAAGCCAATTCATCATCTCCTCTCTCGGCGCCAGTCCCAAAGCCTGACAAATAGTTGTCATATTTTTAGAGGGGTTTAACAACATCTCGTCGGAATCGACCACCACTATCGGTACGTCGCCACGTCGCAACTGCTGGAATTGGTCCCACTCTTCGATAAGCCCAATATCTCTTGGTCTGATGGTATCAATGACTTTGGTGAAACTCTGCACTACCTTACGCGGGTGTCTGATCCAGAATAAATAGGCATCGGGGTCCACCCAATGCCATGGTTGACCGTCCATGTGATGCGCCATGTTTTTTAAGTACAGCTCGTCGCATTCTTCGAAAGAACGCACCCACATCTTCACCCCTTCAATACTCGTCGGCCACTGGGCTAAAATTTCTTTTTTCCCTGGATGATTCGGATCCAATGCCTTTAAATACATCCCGTACATTGGCTCATCAATGACCCTGCAGCCCGGTCGCTGTGCGAAGCTGTACATAAGTGCTGTACTAATATTGCGAGGACCAGAAATAGCGTGAATAATCTTGGGCATGTTCTCTTAATACTACAAGGTGCTCGGCATCAAAGCTGCCAAGGATTCCTAAGATACAAGAAGGGACCTTTTCTGTGACAGTAATTTTGAATTTGTATTTTGGCGTTCTACTCACACAGAATGAAACATATACTCGCAACGATACGCTTGGTAGGCCTGGCTGCATTATTTACCCTAACGAGCCTTTTGGTGATTGGTGGAAGAATCTTCGGGAAAAAAAGTGCCCATGCTATGTTGCGCTTTGGTATGTATTGTAAAGCCAAGTTGTTGGGAATTCGCAGTAAAGTCCACGGACAGAGTACGCGTCAAATGCAGTTGATCCTGATCAACCATCCTTCGTATCTAGACATAATGTTCTTGAATTTCATAAAGCATCCGACCACCTTACTAGCGGCGAATAACTTTAAGAATTGGCCACTGATAGGTTGGTTAGGTAAGGCATTAAATGTGATCTGGGTCAAGAGGCACGACAGAGATGCGGGAAAACAGGTATTGATAGATGGAGATAAAAGGTTCAAAAAAGGGTTGTGTTTAATGACCTCACCTGAAGGAAGGACCTCTGGAACCCACGACATCTACCCCGTGAAACCCGGCCTATTTCTTTTGGCACAGCGCGTGGAGATTCCAATCACCTTCATGTGTTTTAAATATAAAAACGATGCGGTGCCGTATTTCCATTCTCTCAAGAAAGGATTTGTCCCTCACTTTTTAAAGCATTTTTGGCAGGTGCTAGGCCAATGGCGGATTCCCGTTGAAATTTACTTCTCTGAGCCAAAATTCTTCAATGATGCTAAAGAGGCTATGCAAGCCTTTTATGACTTCAACAAAAGCCACTTGAAAGACGTTTTACATTTTGAGGTTCCGGTTAAAGAGGAGTTCATAGGTGAAGCGCTGACAAGAATTGACCCTTCTATCCTAAGTTTTAGCCCAGAATCGAAAGAGGAGTTATTAGCTTAGAACTTTTAGCCGATATCCAAAAAATTGGAAATACGAATAAACCCCAGTAAATACTGGGGTTTTTGTTTATTTGGGTGGGCTATACTGGATTCGAACCAGTGACCTCTGCCCTGTCAAGGCAGCGCTCTGAACCAACTGAGCTAATAGCCCTCAAACTCTACTGCAAATGTACACAAAGAGACATTCAATTATAACTTTATGTAAATAACTGTAAATGATATTGCTAGGTTAAAAATTAAGTCTCACCTTCGTACTTTAATATTTATTATGAATCAAGGAACAGTAAAGTTCTTTAATACTGACAAAGGATTTGGCTTTATTAAAGACGACAATTCAAACACAGAGTACTTTGTACACGTAACAGGTCTAGTTGATGAAATTAGCGAAGGCGATGCAGTCGAGTTTGAATTGCAAGAAGGAAAGAAAGGATTAAACGCTGTAAACGTAAAGCAAGCGTAACCAATACCTAAAGATTTCAACTAAGGCCTTCCTAACGGGAGGCCTTTTTTATTGCTAGCTTTAAAACTATGAAAGGAACTGTAAAATTTTATAACATTGACAAGGGCTTCGGCTTCATAAAAGAGGAAGGCACAGACAATGAATACCACGTACACATCAGTGGACTGAAACATCAAATCAACGCTGGAGATTTCGTGATCTTTGAACTTCAGGAGGGAGAGAAAGGCTTAAGCGCAGTGAATGTGATGTTGAAACCATAACACGCCTCTAGAAAATCCCCTAATAACAGCCCTTCTAGTTGACAAAGAGTAAGACCCTTAATTCTTATCATTATTTTCCGTGTGTTATTGTTATCAAAGCTATACATGCATTCTTAGAAAAATCAACACCATTTCTATGTCTGTTATTCCACACTTTGCATTAGCATCAAAATAAAACAGGATGTCCAGATTAGAATTATTTTCAGGGTCGAACTACAAATTGCCAAGAAGTTGTCTAAACTTTAACTTGTTCTGTCCACCAATAATTTTGATTTCAACTCACCACATATTCGCTTTATGTTTGCTCTTGGCAATAAATACGACTTTAATAGGTCAACAAAAAGATGACCATAATATTAAAGTAAAAAAGGTTCTTCTATATCCTAACGACTCAATTAGAATAGCTCGATCAATGGGTGAAAAAATTGATGACAGGAATCTAAATCGGCACAAAAGTGGCTTTGTAAGGTTTAAAGAATTCGGTGAAATCAAGAACACTGATGCCATTCACACAGAAGAAAATTATTTTCTAATCGCTCTTAAAGATAGATACCAGCAGTACTGGGCTCTAACCTTGAGCGCTGAAGGAAAGCCAATTGAAGGATTCCTTCTTTCTAGCCAGATGTATTACACCGGCTTTGATTTTCATGAATTTGAGGCAAGGCGTTATTCACCAAGCGTCCCTTATTACTTCGATCCTATTGAACAGCAATTTGAGTTCTCAAGCATATTCAAAGTAATTTTACCGGATAAGCACAGCACGCTCATAGATAATGACTTTCATCTGGACGAAACAAACAATAAAAGGTATGTCCAAGTGGATGAGGATGGACACTTTAAAAACGTGCATTTTGTTGATTCCGAGCCAAATTTTGTCCTATTCGATAAATTTGAGATTCATTCTTCGTTTTTTGAGCAAAACACAGGTTTTAAAATTGCGGAAATATCCGAACGAGAAAGCCTAGATACCATTAAGGTCTTCTTCGATTTAGATCAAACTATGAATTTGCTTCGAAACGACGGCTTTAGCGGAAATTTGACACTGAGATTTATTTCAAAAGAGCCTGGTACATTTTCTCTTTTCCAAAGGTTTAATGGCGGAATCGGGATCTCTGGAGACGGCGATTTCTGTGATATTCAAGAGCCTGATTTTCAATCAGTGTGGCGCGCGCTAGATATGAGTTATGATATCGTCGACTTATATAAATACACACAAGAGGAACAACGGTGGAATCCCAATATATCTATCGAAGACTTTAAGGAACTTGTATTAAAAGAGTGTGGTGACTATCATTACTCATTCGTGGACTTTATCCAAACAGAAGAGCAGATACAATCATTTTGCCTTGTAGAAAACATCATACTTAAAGTTGTGTTTTCACCCAATGATGGGAGCGCTCGAGTAACGAAGTATCTCGTATTCGTGCTAGCTAATAGCTGTTAAAAACATAAAAGAACCCGCGCCTGTGGCGCGGGTTCTTAGAAGCCCCGAAGGGAATCAAACCCTTATCTCAGGTACCGGAAACCTGCGTTCTATTCGTTGAACTACGGAGCCGGAATATTATCTAATCACTGAACCGCTTGGTGTGCCGCTTTTTGGGCTCATCAAACTTAATTTGCCGTCTGCGTCTTCTGCTATGAGCAGCATACCCTGACTTTCCACCCCGCGAATCTTGCGTGGTGGAAGATTCATCAAAACGGTTACTTCTTTACCCACCATTTCTTCGGGAGTGAAGTGCTCGGCAATACCGCTTACTATGGTGCGCTTATCAAGGCCTGTATCAACCAAAAACTTAAGCAGTCGATCTGCTTTTGGTAAGCGCTCTGCTTCAAGGATGGTCCCTACTCGTAGATCCATTTCCATAAATTGATCAAAGCTGATGTCTTTCTTCTGTGCTGCGTGTGAATTTTCTTCCATTTCTTCTTCTTTTTGAACTAAAGTTGCCTCTAATTTGGTGCGTTGCGCTTCTACCTGGCTGTCTTCGATTTTAGCAAATAATAATTCTGCCTTGCCCAGCTTTATGCCTGCGTCAATGATGGTTTCGTTTTTTATCGCCTTCCATTCTGGCAATGTATCCATCGCCAACATACTCCGAAGTTTCGCGGCTGTGCCTGGGAGAAACGGTTCGAAAACGATACTTAATACTGCCGTGATTTGTGTGGCGACATAAAGGACTGTACCTGCGCGGACTGGATCTTGTTTGTATACTTTCCATGGCTCTTGCTCTTGGAGGTATTTGTTACCAAGGCGGGCTATACTCATAGCTTCACTGATGGCCTCACGGAATTTGAAATCTTCCAGGTTCTTGGCAATACGACGGCCATATTGAGCCATATTTAACAAGACCTCGCGGTCTTCATCAGTCAAGGTGCCCGGCTCTTGCACAACGCCGTCATAATACTTGTGAGTGAGCACCATAACGCGATTTACGAAGTTTCCAAAGCCTGCCACAAGCTCGCTGTTGTTGCGCTGCTGGAAGTCGGCCCACGTGAAATCATTGTCCTTGGTCTCTGGCATCGTTGCAGTCAATACGTAGCGCAGTACGTCTTTCTGACCTGGGAAATCTTGAAGGTATTCGTGCAACCAAACGGCCCAGTTTTTAGAGGTACTCAACTTGCGACCCTCAAGGTTGAGGAATTCATTCGCTGGTACTTGCTTTGGCAAAGCATAGTCGCCGTGCTCCTGCAACATGGCTGGGAAGATGATACAGTGAAATACAATGTTGTCCTTTCCTATGAAGTGTACAATCTCCGCATCATCACCTTTCCAATACTTTTCCCAATCGTTCGGGAGAAGCTCCTGTGTCGCACTTATATATCCGATAGGTGCATCGAACCATACGTACATGACTTTACCCTCGGCGCCTTCGATAGGCACCGGCACACCCCAGTTCAAATCACGGGTCATCGCACGCGGCTGAAGTCCGTCTCCGGCATTCAACCAGCTCATACACTGACCAATCACGTTAGGCTTCCAATTTTCGCGGGTCTTCAAGAAAGTGCGTAAATCATCGCTCAGTTTGTCGAGCGGTAGAAACCAATTTGTTGTGCTTCGTAATTCTGGCTTGGCGCCGCTGAGGGCACTCTTCGGAGTAATAAGTTCTGTAGGTGACAACGACGTACCACATTTCTCACACTGATCGCCGTAAGCTTCGTCATAGGAACATTTAGGACAAGTCCCTGTGATGTAGCGGTCGGCCAAAAATTGGCCTGCTTCAGGATCGAAATACTGTTGAGTTTCCTTTGCCTCAAGCGCACCTTTCTCGAACAAGTTCATAAAAAACTCTTTGGCATTTTTGTGATGTTGATCGCTGGAAGTACGGCTGTAATGATCAAAGCTAATCCCGAATTCCTCGAAGGCGTCGCTCATCATTGCGTGGTAACGGTCCACCACCTCTTGAGGGGTGATGCCCTCTTTTTTTGCCTTTATAGTTATGGGCACACCGTGCTCGTCAGAGCCACATACGAACTTCACATCCCGACCCCGCATTCGCATGTAGCGCACGTAGATATCCGACGGCAAATAGCAGCCGGCCAAGTGACCAATGTGGATGGGGCCGTTGGCATACGGCAAAGCTGCTGTAACCATGATTTTCTTGTTCGTATTCATGTAGACTAATCACCTTATTGATGGTATCGCGAAGATAGGAAGGTTTTATGTGCTATTTTTCGAGTATGAAACAAAGAATTCCCGCTTTATTAAAGCCCGGCGATTTAATAGGATTGAGTGCTACCGCAAGGTTTGCAACCAGAGAAATGATTGCAACCGCCAAGGCACACATCGAAGATGCGGGTTTCAAGGTCATCTATTCCGAAGATATTTTACTGCAAGTAGGACAGGTAGCCGGGACAAATGAAGCGCGAATTCGCACTACAAATATGCTCATTCACCACCAGGACGTCAAGGCTATATGGAACATTCGTGGCGGTTACGGAAGTGCCGAAATTGTCGACGATATTGATTGGGTCGCCCTGCAAGAGCAGCCGAAATGGCTTATCGGGTTTTCAGATTTTACCACCTTCTTAGCGCATGCTTTTCAAAAGGGAATACTAAGCCTGCATGCCGCGATGCCTGTTAGCTTTGAAACAACTAATCCCGAAGATTTGCGCGCCACTTTTGAGTTACTCCAAAACGGACCACTACCCCTTTCATTGACGGAAGTAGCAAGCCCTTGCAGTGGCAAAGTAATCGGCGGAAATTTAAGTGTAATCTACTCAATTTTCGGAACGCCCTCCCTTCCGACGCTGGATGGGACAGTGCTGTTACTTGAAGATTTAGACGAATACCATTACCACCTTGACCGAATGCTCTTGGCTTTAAAGCGTAGAGGTGCCTTTAAAGGATTAAGAGCTGTCCTCTTCGGCCAATTCTCAGATATCCACGATCACGCTACCCCGTGGTGTTCCTCATTGGAGTATACCTTGGTGAAATACTTTGAAGCCTCGGGCGTTCCAGTGCTGCGCAACCTGCCTTTTGGACATACAGCAAGGCAATTCCCTATTATTATTGGGAGTCAAGCTACGATTTCTAAACATAAAATATCCTTCAGCCTCTAAGTAGTTGAACACCTAAAGTTGTACACTATTCTTGCGTACAGACAAACTATGTGGTAACCTCCTACTTGGATTACCAATTTTACTAGAGGCATGCCACACCTTACTTAAGAAATGATCATTGTGAGGTAATGTTTGAAAACTATTAATACTCGTGCACTAAGATTGATTTAGTCGCCAGAAAAAATGGTTTACTCATAACGGCTGAAGTGGAATGTCGCAAACATATCGGTATGCCGGAGGGGCTTATGTCCCAAGGGTAAAAAGATGGTATTCTGAAATAAATGGTTCCCTTGATGGTCGAATACCATTGCTATGAATGACAGATTCTACTCTTCTTTTTACCAAACCAAAGTTTAGTCCTTGACGTAATTGCCCTCGAATGTTAGTCATTCCCGCGCCATCTTGGTGCTAATGGCCTCGAACTAAGCTAACTTTGCAGAAATTATTCCTGCTATGCGCAACAGTCGTTCTAGTAACAACGGACCTCGTCGAGGAAAATCCAAAAAATCAAATAACAACCGCTTCGCTAGTGGTCCTAAGAAAACGTGGGAACGAGAAGAAGTCGGCGACGGTCCGCAGCGCGGCGCACGCCCTGTAAAAAAATATAGAGGCGTTCGCAATAAAACTGCCGAGCAACTTAGTAGTGCTAGCGACGAAGTCCGCTTGAATAAATATTTATCGAATGCAGGAATCTGTTCACGTCGAGAAGCCGATGATCTCATTGGCGCAGGCTTGGTGTCTGTTAATAATAAAATTGTGACTTCAATGGGCTACAAAGTGAAACCGAAAGATGTGGTGAAGTACAACGGTACCGCTTTGAAAACGGATAAGATGCGTTATGTACTCCTGAATAAGCCAAAAGGGTTCCTCACCTCTATGGATGATCCAAAAGCACGCAAGACCGTTTTTGAGCTTGTCGGCAATGCGTGTAATGAAAGAATTTACCCCGTTGGACAGATGGAACGCGGCAGCACCGGTGTGCTACTATTGACTAACGATGCAGATACGGCAAAAAAATTGACCAAAGGAGTCAACGGCGCAGCCAATATCTATCATATAGTGCTCGATAAATCGTTAAGTAAGCAACAACTCGATACTATCGCTTCAGGAACTAAACTTGAGGATGGCATAGTAAAGGTGGAAGAAATCCACTTTACGAGCGATAAAAATCCTCGAGAATTAGGCATACGTATTAATGCAAATAAGCCGAGAATTGTGCGCCGTTTGTTTGCTCATTATGGTTTCGAGGTAGAAAAACTAGACCGTGTATCCTTCGCAGGTCTAACTAAAAAGAAATTGAACAGAGGCGAATACAGACACCTTGATCCTAAAGAGGTGGGCTTCTTAAAAACGAGATAAGCGAATGCGTAAGGCATTGAAGGTTCTTTGTATACTTCTCGGTATATTGGTTTTGCTGCTAGGTGGTGCTACCTGTTACATTTACACGCAACAAGATGCCATCATTGCTGGCGGCGTAGCTAAGATTAACAAGCAGCTCAAGGCACCCATTTCTGTGGGCAGTATTGAGCTTGATTTTCTGGGTGGATTCCCAAGGTTGCGTATCGCACTAAACGACGTGCGCATTGAAGACCCTTTACGCAAAGATGAATTTCTGCTCGAGACCCAATATGTGGGTTTAGGTATGAATATGCTTTCTGTTATTCAGGGGGAATATATTGTTGAAGAACTAAGTATTCGCGACGGCCGCTTGTATTTATTCGACAATGGGAAAGCAACGAATTGGGATTTGTTTAATTCAAGCGAAGAAGAAGGATTCGCAAGCGTAGAAATGGAGCGCATTGAGCTTCAAAATTTAGCCCTCAACTACATCGCACCGAAAGACGGTATCGACTTCAAAAGCTATACAAATAGTGCTGTTCTCTCTGGAACTATTGATGATAAAATTACCTTGAGTGGACGAGTGGATTTAGTTCAAAACGAGCTCCAACTGGATCGGGAACTTTGGGTGCGTGAGGCGGCAATCTCAGGTACCTTTGTCTTTGATGGCAAAGGCGATAAATGGGGAATAACTTCGTCAAAAATCAATGTGAATGGCAGCCAGTTGAGCGGGTCATTGGATCAAGATGGCGGAGAATTGGCCCTAGAAACTGGTAATCTACTGCCCATCATAAAGAGTCTTCCGCTCCTTGAGTTTGAAGATGTTTCCATCGAAAAATTTAATAGCACGCTGCGTTGGAAAGGTACCTACGAGAAATGGGCACTGTACTTGCAGCCAATCGGCAGTGCATTCTCTTACAAGGGCATTACCATTTCTGACTGTCGTGCTAGCGTTGTTATTCTCTGGGAGGATGTGCCCAGCATCAACATTGAGAATATTACGCTTAAAACTACTACGGGAGAATTGCGCGGTTCAGCATCGATGGACAGCAAAAAGCCGCTGCTTAGTGCCAATCTAGAAGGTGGTTCTAACCTCAGTGAACTCTTTGCTTTTGTGGATATCGAAACCCTCATTAATCCAATGGGGTTTTGGAGTGGAACGGCACTTTCCATAGCGCAACGCTTCAACAGTTGGGACGAATTTGAACCAATAGGACAAACCGTATTTGAGGGTAATCTACAGCTGAAGGAAGTGAGCTTTGGAATCAGCGAAAGCAATATCAATTTTGAAAATCTTGAAGCGGAATTGACGGTAAGGGGTGATGATATCAGAGTAGACCGCTGTTTTGTTCAGAGCGGGCCAAATAACGCTGTGGCCACAGGTGCTATAATTGATGCAATAAACGGTCGACCGCAAGTGGCCCTGAGGCTAGAAAGCCCGACCATTGATGCCGACCCCCTACTCTTTTGGGAGTTTGAAGACAGTGAAGACGAGAATGACGATTTCGGGTTCGATTTTGAGGTGGACGTCCTAATCGACAACCTCAACCTCGGAAAGTTTGATGGTCAAGGATTGCGAGGCACGATCTACAACCGCGGTACCAATCTACTAGGGCGAGAAATGCGTATCGACGGATGTGGTGGCACCTTCAGAGGCAATTGGGCCTTGGCGGAAGAAGGCAGTGGCAGTAGTTTTTGGAGTTCAGCGTCCTGTACTACTATAGAAATGGATGAGCTTCTCAAAAGCTTTGATAGCTTCGATATTGAAGATCTTGATGAAAGTAACTTGAAAGGGACCGTAAACGCGACAGCGGAAATGACCTTCCATTTTGATAGAGATTGGGATGTCATCTCACAATTGACCAGTATTGACGTCCAGGCAGAGGTAAATAATGGTTCCTTGCAGAACTATGTGCCGCTCCAAGAACTCAGTACTTTTGTAGACAGAGATGAACTGTCCCATATTGACTTTCCTTATTTAAAAGGCCCTTTTCAGATTCGTGGGGATACCTTAATCATTCCTGAGACGCGTGTGGACAATAGTGCCATCAATCTCTGGGTGAACGGTTGGCAAAATTTAGAGACTGATGATATCGAATATAGCATACGTATTGGGCTGAAGGATTTGGCATTACGCGGCAAAAATTCCAACCGTGATTTAGGTGATTGGGTGGCTGAGGCAGAGACTGAAAACCAACCCTATATGAGACTAATTGTGGGTTGTAACCTAGAAGATCCTTGCATCAGATTGGACAGACGACAGATTCGCACCTCCCTTAAATCGACTATTAAGCAAGAGAAAGAAGACCTAAAAACGCTGTTCAAGCGGGATGAAGAAGACGAACGTCAAAACGATAGGAATAAGGGTAGTTTTGAATTACTCTGGCCAGAGTCAGACAGCTTATCCCACAGCATACTGTACTTAAAATAACTTCTCACTTACATCTGCTCCGCAAAGAGGGCGTCCAAAGTACCTTGTGCCAACGGGTGGTAGGAAGCTCTTGATTCCATATAAATCTTTTTAGCCCAAGCTTGGCGTTTTTCGTCGCCTTCCAACATGCTCTGGTACATTGGAACGATAAACTTTCGTCGTCCCACACTGCCCAAAAAGCTCTCAACCTTCTTGGTATAGATGTCGTTGTCGTAACCCTCAAATCCTGTCTTTAGGATAGCAGAATACCACGCTGCGACAATCTCCGGGTTTGGACTGCCACTAAAACCATAGTTCCCGTCCGCCAATGCATAATGTCCCTCTGTGGCGCCACTTGACTCAAGACCTCTAATATAGCGAAGCCACTCCTGAGTCGTCCAGCGGATGGTCGTTTCTTGCGTTAGATAGGCCTTACTTCGTGCATCCGCTGCATCCGGATCCACATTCAATAGCATTGTTACAGCATCATCTACTACCACAAAACGGTTAGATGCTGGGAACGGACAATTAACCGGTAGACCTGTACCGTATACCCACTCCTCTACACCAACTTTATTCCATTGCTCCTGGGTCAACACTCGAGCTAATTCCTGAAGGAAGACCTCGGTCACCATTGTTTTGAATTTGTACTTGTCAAAGTAATAAGTCAAAAACTCGTCCCACTTTTTGCGGCCCAAGGTGTTCTCGCACAATCGTAAGAAGTGGAAACCTTTATCGTAAGCAATGGCATTCACCCCATCATCAGGATTCTTGCCTTTCAAATCTTGTTTTAAAGAAGTGGCATCAATATTTTCTTCGAGCATCACAGCCAATTCCTTTTGCAAATCGTCGTAACTCAAAGCCTCGAGCATGTCAGCAAAATCGACCCCGTAGAGCTTTTCCATAATGCGCATCTCAAAGTAGACCGTAAATCCCTCGTTGATCCAGAAGTCATTCCAAGTAGAATTTGTCACCAAATTCCCGCTCCAGCTGTGCGCCAACTCGTGGGCAATCAAGCTTACTAGACTCATATCACCAACCACAACGGTCGGCGTCAAGAAGGTTAGTCTTGGATTTTCCATCCCCCCGAATGGGAAAGAAGGCGGAAGTACAAGCATGTCGTAGCGGCCCCAGTAGTACGGACCATACATCTCCTCTGCATCGGCAATCATATCCTCGGTCTGTGCAAACTCATAGGCGGCATTGCGCACCATTTCAGGCTCAGCATATACACCCGAGCGCTCTCCCAAAGGAATGAACGCTAAATCACCCACTCCCAATGCAAGCAAGTAAGAAGGTATCGGTTGCGGCATGCTAAATTCATAAATACCCTCTTCATTTTTCTGTGTGGGGTTAGATGCACTCATAAGTGCCAAAGTCTCCTTTGGCACCTTCACGGTCGCTTCATAAGTGAATCGCACGCCTGGACGGTCTTGACAAGGAACCCAAGTACGTGCAAGGATAGCCTGACTTTGGGTAAATAAGAAAGGCTGACGTTTGCCCTGAGTCAATTCCGCAGGATACCACTGTAACGCTTCAGCCTCAGGCGACGTCGTATATAAGATGCTAATAGATTGGGCACCCGGAGCAGGAACTACGAGTGCTGAACCCAACAAAGGGTCAGAGCCCTGAATAGTGAATAACGCTCTGCTTCCGTCCACCATAACCTCATTCACCTCCAAGTCCTTAATGTCAAAAATGACCGTATCGCCGTGTCCCTCTTCCAAAGTCCAGACGGCAGTAGCGGTAATAACTTCTTTTTTGAAATCTACCGCCGCTTCCCAGTCCAAATGAGTCACTTTCGACTCTTCACGAGAGTAGCTGTGTGGATCTTCGAACAGCTCAGCGCGAACGGAAGTATCTACCATCGTCTTCACCTTAGTAGGTTGTGGTACAGTAGTAGGGGCAGGAGTTTCTTGGTTACAGGCTGCGAAAAATAGGGCCGATAGAACAGCTATGCTCAGTAAAAAACGTACTTTCATTAGGAGTGTTTTTTTATGCACCCTAATTTACCGCAAATGAAACAAAATAGTAGCCTTATTACCCGCCTTATAATTTCCTCCTTATCAGTTTTCCTAGCAGGTTGGCTCTTGCCCGGAGTTCAAATAGATAGCTTTACCACAGCCGTTGGAATCGCTATCGTTTTGGGGCTGCTAAATGCAACGCTGAAACCACTGCTTATTGTCATCACCATTCCCATTACTGTGATGAGTCTTGGACTTTTCTTGCTCATAATCAACGCCATTATCATTGGAGTAGCAGATCAGTGGATCGATGGACTACTTGTGCGAAGCACTTGGACCGCCATACTGTTCAGCTTCCTGATTTCAGCGATTAGTTCGTGGATGTACCGTTGGGGGGAGAACAGGTAATTAGTCTGCTAAACGGACAAGTTCCCAACAAGCATCCATACCAAAGGTCTTTTCTGCAAGTCTTAGGAAATTATCCGTGCGGTCGCTGAGGTAAAACGCATCGCTTTCGCTGCGCTGGCCTGACCAATGCTTAGACACAGTCTCAGCTACTATGGAAGGTGCATCTACCCAATCTACTCCCGAAAGTATAGAAGTTGCCGCTTTTTCCAATAATGGGTAATGTGTACAGCCTGGAACCAAAGCAGTAATTCCTTTCATAGTCGAATCTTTTAGATAGTGTTCCAAAACACTTGCGTCGATACCTGTACCTAGGAATCCGTCCTCAATTAGAGGAACCAAAAGCGGCGTGGCTAATGCTTGAAGCTGAACGTCGGTGTTCTTCGCAGCAAGTTTCTGAGAATACGCACCGCTGCGAACTGTGGCGCGCGTACCAAGCAGGCCAACCGTTTGGGCGGGAAGGGATGCTAAATAATCAACCACAGGGTCAATCACATTGATAAATATCAATTCCGGAAAAAGCTCTTCCAAGGCTTTACCGGCTGCTGCGCTCGCACTATTACAGGCAATTACGATAAGTCCGCATCCTTGGTCTTTTAAGAACTGTACAATCTCTGTACTATACCCAATGATAGCATCGTCGCTCTTATCGCCGTACGGCAGGTGAAGTGTGTCGCCATAATAGACTTTAGCCGCATCTGGAAGCATCCTATTAAGTGCACTAAGTACCGTAAGACCTCCTAGTCCACTATCAAACAAACCTATTTTTTCAATGCTAGCCATACCATATAAAGTTACCAATAATATAGCCATAAAAAACCCCTCACCGGCTCTGCCAACAAGGGGTCTAAAAATCTATTTCTTTCAACTTATTGGATACCCAACTCAGCCTTCACTAGCGGCATAATATCTTCACCGCCGTCCAAATAAACTACTACTGCTTTTGAAGCAGAAGCGTCGAGAACGTAGGCGAACCCATTATCAGCAGCTACTTTATTTACTGCCTCTTGTGCCTTCTCGATGATAGGCAACATGAGATCCATCTGCTTACGCTGAAGCTCTTGCTGAGCACTCTGGTTAAACGCCATGATTCGCTGACCCATAGCCTCGAGCTCTTCTTGCTCCTTCTGAAGACGCAACTGTGTCCAAGTGTCTACGTTGGCTTGCGCGTTTTGCATTTTTGTCATGTACTCTTCCTGCATCGCTTGAGCATCGCCCTCAAGTTGACCTTGGTACTTTGTAATTTCTGATTGTGCTGCCTGAGTCTCTGGCATAACTGCCAATAGCTCATCAACATTAACGTGACCAACTTTTTGCTGAGCAACTGACGTTGAAGCAAACCCCAGTGTTAAGGCAAGTGCAAGTAATAATCTTTTCATTTCTATTGTTTTTATCGCTTTAAACTATTTAATACTTCATCGCTGTAGTCCTTTTCCTTATCGACAAAAAGAACACCACTTTGAGCACTTTTATCAAGAACTAACTCCAATTTACGCTTTTTAGCTACTGCCTGAACAGCGCCAAAAACCTTGTCTTGGATGGGTTGAACCAACTGGTTACGCTTTTCAAAAAGCTGTCCCTCAGGTCCGAAGTATTTTTGTTGAAGAGCTATGACTTCCGCTTGTTTAGCCTCGATACCCTCTTCTCTTTTTTTTAATTTCTCTGGCGAAAGTAATATACGTTCTGCATTTAATGCGTCTTTCAAGCTCTCTAATTCGCTTTGAAGTGCACTTACTTCTCCGGCCCACTGCTCACTCAACTTATCGATTTGCCTCTTTGATTGTGCATATTCAGGTAGGCTCTTCAAAATGTAATCAGTATCGACCACACCATAGCGCTGGCCGAACACTGCTGTGCTCAAAACAAGGGCAAGGGCAAGAAAGAGACCTTTACAATTCATTGTGGCGAAGGTAGCTAAATTTAGAACTGTTGACCAATGATGAAGTGCGTCTGCCAACCGCTTGCGGTTGCGCCGTTCGGCTCTGGATCAAATCCATACCCAACATCAACACCCATCAAGCCGAACATAGGCATGAAGATACGGATACCAGCACCAGCACTTCTCTTGAGATTAAACGCTCGGTAGTCCCAAAAATTATCATAATTGTTACCTGCTTCCATAAACACCAATGGGAACACCTGTGCTGAAGGAGTATTTGCAATGATGTAACGTAGCTCGAAGATGTACTTGTTGTACAACGCTCCTCCACCTGCTGGTGTGATTGAGTTGTTTTGATAACCACGAAGACCGATGATTTCTCGACCGTCAATCACGAAGTTGGTCAACCCGTCACCACCCACGTAGAAACGCTCGAACGGCGGAAGACCTAAGTCTTTGTTGTAGCTTCCCAAAAAACCAAACTCACCGTGGGTACGGATAACGAACTTAGAGGTAATCGGCGCGAACCAATCTGCGTTCAACTTCCACTTGTGGTACTCAACAAGACGGAAACGTTCCTCTGAGCTCAGGTTCTTGTAATCAATGTTATCACGGAACATACTAAAGGGGGGCGTAAGTTCTGCAGCAAAGCTGATTTGAGAACCACGCGTTGGGAAGATCGGTACATCTGTGTTATTACGACCCAAGGTGAACTTGTAATTCACGTTGTTCGAAATCCCCTTTGTGTAATTCAAGAATCCCGTTGGGTAATTATCAAGGTTAAAGCGACGGAACTCGATACCCTGGTATAAGGTAAAGTAATCGTCGGGCCACTTCAAACGCTGACCCAAACCGAAGTTGATACCGGTTATGTATAAGCTTTGACGGTTCGGGTTCGTGCGCTCTACCCCATTGGTCTGAACGTTGTGGTATATTGTTCCTGTGAAGCTGTTCGGCTTGCGACCACCCAACCAAGGTTCTGTAAACGAGGCATTGTAACTCTGGAAGTACAAACCGTTTGACTGTGCACGGATGTTGATGGTCTGCCCGTCACCCGTTGGCAATGGTTGCCAAGCGCGTTTTTTATTGATATTGCGTGCGGAGAAGTTGTTGAAATTTAGACCCAAGGTTCCAACCACACGACCGGCACCCCAGCCGCCTTGCAACTCAAGCTGCGATGTAGAACGCTCTACTACAGTATATTCTAAATCTACCGTTCCCGTCTGTGGGTCTGGTACTGGGTTCACTCCAATCTGCTGTTGGTCAAAATAGCCCAACTGCGAAAGCTCACGAATGGTCCGCTGAATCATCGCCTTTGAAAACAAATCTCCCGGCTTGGTGCGCACCTCTCTGTATATCACGTGGTCGTTTGTTCTTTCGTTACCGCTAATACTTACCTTGCGAATAGTCGCTTGGCGACCTTCTTGAATACGGATTTCGATACCAATAGTATCGTTGGTTACGTTTTTCTC
This sequence comes from uncultured Cryomorphaceae bacterium, assembly GCA_913049845.1. Lineage (GTDB taxonomy): Bacteria > Bacteroidota > Bacteroidia > Flavobacteriales > Schleiferiaceae > UBA10364. The sequence goes on along the minus strand of CAJWZE010000005.1, from coordinate 19,032 downwards.
CACCGGAATAACCTGAGAGAATAAGTATCCGTTGTTTAGGTAAATCGATGCAACATCGTTTCCATTTGGATCGAAACTTACCCGCTCGTTCAAGTGCTGCGAATCGTAGATGTCGCCAGGTTCGATTTTCAATATACCCGAGAGAAGCTCTGTTTCGTATTTGGAATTCCCTATAAAGGTGATGTCTCCGAAGTAGTACTTTTTACCTTCCTCAACGACTATATCAATCTGCACTAGTTCGTCGCTAACGCTGTAGACTGTATCGCTAACTACACGAGCGTCACGGTATCCTAGAGTATTGTATTTCGCTACTATAGCACGCAAATCTTCGCGGTACTCCTTCTTCTTTAGTTTTGACGATTTGAAGATAGCCTTACCTTTAATTTTGGTATTCTTCATTGCCTTACGCAGCACTTTTTCGCTTACAGCTTCATTCCCTGTGAATATAATATCTCCAATTTTGACGCGCGCGCCGGGATCAATCTTGAATCCTAAGATTACCGCATTATTGTAGGTTGTATCTCCCTTTTCAAGCACTTCAACAGCCGCATTCAAATAGCCTTTCTCGAAGAAGTACTTTTTGATCTTATTTCGGCTCATAACCTTGAGGTTCTCATTGACCACCTTGCCTGCACGCAGGTCCAGTTCTTCGCGGATGTCGTCTTTCCAGGCTTTCTTTAGCCCGGTCATGTAGTATTTGCTCAGTTTTGGAAGCGCCACGAGCTGTATATCCAGGTAGACTTTCTTGCCAACTTTGGAGACTACTTTGAAGGTAATGTCTTCGAAGAGTTGTTGGCGCCACAACGTCCGAATAGCATCAGCAAGCTTTGGATCTGGAAACTGAATATTGTCGCCAACACGTAAGTTGGTAAGCATGATAACCACATTAGGATCTAAGGAACCTGCGCCGCTCACGGTGATGCCGGCAATCTCGTAATTGATTCCAGGGATAAGATTAAAGTCACCACCAACCGTGACTTGTGCTTTGGTCGTAAAAGAGGAAGTGACCAAAAGTAAAATGGCCAAAAATCTATTCGTCATGTTCTTACTTCACAGTTAGCTGTTCCGAAGTTTGTCCAAAGCGACGCTCTCTTTTTTGAAAAGATGCGATGGCTTCGTACAACCCCTCAGCATCGAAGTCAGGCCACAAGACTGGAGTAAAGTAAAACTCCGCATAAGCAAGCTGCCAAAGCAGGTAATTGCTTATCCTTTGCTCCCCCGAAGTGCGCACAAGAAGATCCGGATGCGGCATACCTGCCGTAAACAAATGTTTCTCCACATGCTCCTCTGTTATGCTCTCTGGATCCAATTTCCCTTCGGCTACCTCTAGGGCTACCTTACGGATGGCTTGGACCATTTCATCCTGCGAACCGTAGCTCAATGCAAGTGTCAAAGTTAACCCATCGTTGCCGGATGTAGCATTAATTACAGAGATTAACTTTTTATTTGCTTTTTCAGGTAGCGAGTCTATATTTCCAATAGCATTTAAACGCACATTATTCTTCTGAAGCACCGGCAATTCCTTCTCTAGCGCCGTCATCAGAATATTCATCAAGGCATCTACTTCGGTTTTTGGTCGGTTCCAATTTTCGGTTGAAAAGGCATAAACGGTTAAGAATCTCAAACCCAGTTCCGCCGATGAGGTCGTAATTCGGCGCAATGCCTCAACACCTACCTCGTGCCCGCGAACGCGTGTAATAAATCCCTGCTGTTTGGCCCAACGTCCATTGCCGTCCATAATTACAGCAATGTGTTTGGGCATGTTGTGAGGATCTAGTCCTGCTTTTAGCCTATTCTCTCGGTACGTTTTAGAATCCGCTACAGCGTTCATGGCGAGGACTTAGATTATAGAAAATGGTTACTCCTGTAAAAATAGCCCAATCCTTTGTATTAGCATTACCTCTGGCCAATCCATTACTGTAGGGGACATTTCCTGGATTTGCAAAGTAGGCAGCCACAGCATTGCGCTCCTCAGCGAGGTCAACAGCATTCACAAAATCGCCTGAGGTGTCGTCAATATAATCAGACCCGTAACGTCGCCAGCCAATCTCTGCAGTCATACTCCAGTCTCGAGCTAAGGATCTTCTATATCCCATACCCATAGGTACAGTAATAGTGGTTGTTCCATAGAAAAGTTGGTCTGAAAGTTCAGTCTGCTGACCTTCGGTACCCAAGGGTCGTAAATCGACCCAATCATTGTTGTATTCCCCTTGCGGATTGTAAACTGTTAAACCCAGGCCACTAAAAATGTAAAAGCTTTGATTGTTTTTAGTCCCTGTACCATACGGCCAAAAGTTGAATTCGGTGAGGAAGGCAAATTCATCAACCGCTGTTCTGAAGTCGATGTTACGGACCATTTTAAAATCGTCGTTTGCCCAACTGTCGCTACTGCCAATGTTCCCTTTGGTATAGTTAAAGCGTGTACTCCAATGCCAATTAAACTGACGACGAAGTGTTACCGTCGTGAAATTTTGGTTCGGGACGAAGCCTGAAGCTCCCTCCGCATTGAAGGCCACAGCACCAACATCGCCGTGAAAGAGTGTGCCGCCTGCACCAAGACCAACCTCGTAGAACTGCGCACTTGCCGTCCATGAAACGACCAGAAGTAAAAGTGTATAAGCGCTTCTTTTCATTAATTTCTGTAATCGCGTCCCCAGCTCAACTTATTGCGCATAGTGGACGGAAAATCTTGTAATTCTGTTTGTACCAAAGCAATGCGGAAATCCGCTTTTTGAATCAAAAGTTCAGTATCCGTATTGAAACTGTGAATACGGCTGTCCAAAGAGGCTAAAAATTCATTTTCACGACTTTCTACCTGCATCCGCAACGTGTTACTATCGTTGATAACGAAAGGACGCATCGTTAAATTGTGAGGCGCAATGGGCGTTAACACAAAATTATCACTGTTGGGCATAATAATAGGGCCACCACAGCTCAAGCTGTAGCCCGTAGAGCCCGTAGGTGTTGCCACAATGAGGCCATCGGCCCAGTAGCTGTTCAAGTAATTGCCGTTGAGGTAGGTATGCACGGTAATCATACTCGTACTTTCCTTACGAGCCAATGTGATTTCGTTTAATGCGAAGTTGGGCTTCATCAACTTTCCACACGAGGTACGTACTTGAAGTAGGCTCCTAAAATCCAACTGGAATCTGCCAGTGAACAGGGCATCGAGCGAACTTTCAATATTGCCTTTGGCAACATTTGCCAAAAAACCCAATCGGCCCATATTAATACCTAAAATTGGGATGTCCTTACTCTGGATTAAAACAGTAGCATCAAGTATGGTACCGTCGCCACCTAAGGAGATGAGAAAATCTGGATCAAAGTTGTCCAATTCTTCTTCATTGTCGTACACGACATATTCGAGCTCGGCGAATTCTTCCTCCTTCATCTGCTGGACCGCGTCTTTCAGAGGACGACATACACCAATCTGAACACTTTCTTCGATGAGTTTCTCCAAAACGACCTCGATGTACGGGAGGTTCTGAGTCTTAGGCGCTGGGCCAAATAATGCGATCCTCATTAATACTTCAAATAATTCATTAGATGATTGAAACGCTCTTTGTAATCGAGTTCAAAGTTAGCATCTCCTGTAATACTGTCTAACCGGTAATCATAGCGCTCGAGACTTTGAACGATGGGTGTACTGTGTTCAACGTTTAGCTTGAGAATCATTTTGACCTCTGATGTTAAATCCGGAGTAATCAGCCATAGCCCGAGCAACTTGGCATCGTTTTGCTCTACAGCATTTGCGATGGTCAAGATGGAATATTGGCTCTGGTCAACACTCATAGTGAGCAATGCGCCGGGCTGCATCAATGTGGGCGTATTCCTAAAAAACTCCAAAACATCGCTCAGTAAATATGCACTCTGGTAGGTTCCATCTGCAGAAACAATAGGCAGCGAAGTCAAGCGGTACTGAACAACCATGGCAAGCACGTCGAAGTGATGCGCATCGGGCAGAACATAGTGGGCATTGGAAGGGTTTATAACTTTAATTACGGGCGCGTTTTCGTCGACATATTCCAACAATGCATCTTCACTCACCAAACCAAGGTAAATGCCCTCAGCGTTCACGACTGGTAAGTCACTCACCTTCATCTCTTCCATCCGATCAATGGCTTCTATTAAGGATGTTTCTGGGGCCAGCGCCTCAAAGGATTCAAAATGTACGGATTGTTTCATCATTCTATGACAAACATAGGCCTTTTCTTTAGCTTTGTACCCATGAACGAGCACACAAAACTCAGCGTAAACATCAACAAAATTGCGACTTTACGAAATGCGCGCGGCCGAGATATCCCTAACGTACTAAAAACAGCACTGGATTGTGAACAGTTTGGTGCAGAGGGAATTACAGTTCACCCACGACCAGACCAACGGCACATTCGCTACGCCGATGTAGCTGAATTGGCCACGGCGATAACAACTGAATTCAATATTGAAGGGTATCCAAATGAAGCATTTATCAAGCTCGTTTTAGACAATAAGCCCGCACAAGTAACCTTAGTTCCAGATAGTCCAGATGTGCTTACTTCCAATGCCGGTTGGGACACCATAAAACACCAAGCGCTCCTGACTGAGGTCATAGCCGCATTCAAGGCGGCAGGCATTCGTACGAGTGTGTTCATTGAAACCAATCTAGATTTCATTGATGGTGCAAAGAAGGTAGGTGCTGACCGTATAGAACTCTACACAGAAGACTACGCTGTTGGATACCAAAAGGATTTTGAGAATGCAATAGCGCCTTATGCGCACTCTGCCAAATATGCAAAGTCGATTGGCTTAGGTGTAAATGCTGGTCACGACCTCAGTCTAGAGAATCTGGCATATTTCGGTCAGCAATTGCACGGCTTACTCGATGAAGTGAGCATAGGTCATGCACTTATTGCGGATGCCTTATACCTTGGATTGCATAATACCATTAGGCAATACCTCAACTGCCTTAACCCCTCTTCATGGAAGTAGTACCGCTCTTTTCAAAAGTATATGGCGAAGGCCGGCCGATAATTATCCTACACGGACTCTTTGGGATGGGCGATAATTGGACGACCCACGCCAAATTCTTCGCTACCAAAGGCTGGCAAGTTCACGCAGTAGATGGACGAAATCACGGCCGAAGCCCACATCACAACGAACACAACTACGATGTGATGACAGCCGATATTGAAGCCTACATCAGCAATCATCATCTTGAAAACGTAGTACTTCTTGGACACAGCATGGGCGGTAAGACTGTGATGAATTTCGCTGTGCGGAAGCCACAACTAGTCGATGCAGTGATTGTTGTAGACATTGCACCGAAGTTTTATCCGGTGCATCACGATGCGTATATCTCAGCGATGAAGAGCATAGATTTCGCTACTACCAAGAGTCGCAAGGACATCGAAGGGGTCTTAAGCCAGACATTGACGAGCCGTGGAATCATTCAATTCTTCATGAAAAGTCTTCACTGGAAAACCAAGGAGGAATTAGCTTGGCGATTCAATCTCGAAGTATTAGAAAAGGAATTAAGCAATGTTGGAAAAGCCCTCGATCACGGCTATTTCGGTGGACCTACTCTATTCGTTGCCGGAGGGCAGAGTGGCTACATCACTGATGATGATGAGGATAAGATTTACGAGCATTTCCCGAACGCCGAGCTACATGTCATCGCTGGCGCTGGCCATTGGGTGCATGCGGAATCACGTGAAGCATTTGCTGAATGTGTCGTTACGTTCTTAAACCAACTCTAAAAGTCAGTCACTGATTTAAAGGTAAGTGTCACCCTCGTTTTTGCGCCCGTTCTTGATATGAGCATATCTTCAAGATCTGGCTTAGAAAGCGTTGCCCAAGCATTATTGCTGAAGGCGTACTTTTCTAGTGGCTGCGCGAACCAGCCGCGGTCCATTTGAGAATTTCTATTAGCGTCCTCGTAAACAAGTACAGCAAATTTTTTGCTCACCGCGAGCAGTACTTCGCAATACTCAGAAGCACTTACCACCTCAAGAAACCCTTGCTTTAAGATGATACCTTTATCGTTTTGAACCTCATAGGCAACCCTCGTTGGATATTGCGATGCATCCGAAAAGCACATCTCTATAGTGTGGGATTGCCCGAACGTAAAAGTACCTAACAAGAACAGAAATAAAACGAATAAAGCGCGCATCATTCTTCGTAATCTGATTCTGTGCCTTTTCGAGCAAGGGCTGCTCCATTGATTTTCAATGAGTCCAACACCTTTTCGTATATAGGTATGAACAGTTCCGGCTCGCTGTTGTAAAACTTAAAGCTGCGCTTGAAATCATTCTCCGTAATCCCGTGCTTCTCGTAAACCTTTGCATAGTAGTCTTCTATGTCGTTGGTGTCTCCGAGAATTAAGACGCCGTTTCTTGCACCTTCAACAATATGGACATCGACAAGAATGGGAACCATCTGCTTTTCCGATATCACGTGTTCTGGAACAGGTACCTCCTTACTGCCGCAAGCGGTGAATGTTAAAAGTGGTATCCAAATCCAATTTTTCATTAGTCTCTGTTAAATAGTAAACGTTTACCCAACTGGCTGTCGTCAAAAACACCTTCTTTAAAGGCCAAATGACCATTTACAAAGGTATGCGTTACTTTGCTCTTGAATGTGGTACCCTCGAACGGTGACCATTTACATTTGTAAAGAATGTTGTCTTTATTGACTTTCCAAGGCCGGTTTGGCTCGAGTAGCACGAGGTCGGCGTGGTAACCTTCGCGTATGTGTCCACGGTCATGCATTCTGAACAATATGGCCGGGTTGTGACACATCTTCTTTACCATGGTCTGAATATCCCAAATGCCGTTATGTACACACTCCATCATTGCTGGTAAAGTGTGCTGTACCAGAGGCCCTCCCGATGGAGCATTTAAATACTTGTTGCTCTTTTCCTCGAGCGTGTGAGGGGCATGATCGGTTGCTACCACATCCAAACGACCGTCCAAAAGAGCCTTCCAAAGACCTTCTCGATCGCTCGTTTGTTTTACGGCCGGGTTCCATTTGATGTGTGCGCCTTTACTCTCGTAGTGGCTGTCATCAAACCAAAGGTGGTGCACACAAACCTCAGCGGTGATACGCTTCTCTTCCAATGGAATTTTATTAGTGAACAACCCTGTTTCCTTCGCTGTCGAAATATGAAAAACGTGCAAACGAGAGTTGTATTTCTTGGCCAATTCTACCGCCGCGCTTGAGCTCAAATAACAGGCTTCTGCACTGCGAATTACCGGATGCATCGACATCGGAATATCTTCTCCGTAATGCTGCTTCGCCTTATCTAGGTTCATTCGAATGGTCTGCTCGTCCTCACAGTGGGTGATGAGCTGGTGGTCCAATTGGAAAATTCCTTCCAGGGTTTTTTGCTGGTCTACGAGCATGTTTCCCGTAGACGAACCCATAAAAATTTTAATAGCCGCCACGTCGAGTTTACTCACTTTCTTAAGCTCCTCCAAATTATCGTTGGAAGCGCCCATATTGAAGCTGTAATTCGCCAAACTCACCTGAGCGGCACGCTGGTACTTCTTTTCTAGCTCCTCCACGGTCGTTGCCGCCGGCTTGGTATTCGGCTGCTCCATAAAGCTGGTGATACCGCCGGCCACCGCAGCCCTGCTTTCAGAGCGCAAATCTCCCTTGTGGGTAAGACCCGGCTCGCGGAAGTGCACTTGGTCGTCAATGATACCCGGAATCAAAAACTTTCCTTCAGCATCGATGACGTTGACATTAGCAGATTTCGGTCCGATGCTTGAATCTATCTTGGTAATACGCCCAGCTTCGATAAGCACATCGCCTTCTACTACTTTGCCCTCATTGACAATACGGGCATCTTTAATCAAATAAGACTTACACATATTTGTTTATTCGGAGTGGTTAAGCCCTGGTGATTAGACTTCTAAGTTTCAATTTAATGACGCCAAAAATGGCCTCTTTGATGATGCCGCTTGACATCTTACTCTCTCCTTCCGTACGGTCGGTGAAGATGACAGGCACTTCAACAACTTCTATACCCTTGCGCCATGCAGTGAACTTCATTTCAATTTGAAAGGCATATCCCACGAATTGGATTTTGCTAAAGTCAATGGCTTCCAAAGTAGATCGACGGTAGCACTTAAAACCTGCGGTAGCGTCCTGGATAGGCATTCCCGTGATGAATCTAACATAGACGCTCGCGAAATAGCTCAATAATACCCGACTAATCGGCCAGTTAACAACATTTACGCCGGTCACATACCGAGACCCTACAGCCACTCCTGCACCATCGATACATGCTGCTTCAAGTCGAGGGAGATCTTCAGGGTTGTGGGAGAAATCACAGTCCATCTCAAAAATATACTCATAGTCACGTGCAAGCGCCCATTTGAAACCATGGATGTACGCCGTTCCCAAACCTAATTTGCTGATGCGTTCCTGCAGGTTAATTCGTCCTTCGTGTTTGGCCATCAACTTACGTACACAGTCCGCAGTACCGTCCGGAGAGCCGTCGTCAACAATAAGAACATCAAAAGCGCGTTCCAGATTCATTACGGTTTCTAACATCTTTTCGATGTTTTCAATCTCGTTGTATGTTGGAATTATAACAAGGCTTTTTGGCATAAAACAAATGTAGCAAAGAAACCACTAGATTAGAGGCATGAAATGGGACGTATATATAAGTAAACAATGGTGGAAAGCAGCCCTGATTGCTTTCGGTGTAGTCATTGGTATAGTATCGCTATTCTATACAGAGACCTTCATCAAAGAACTTCGAGCAGAAGAAGAGCGCAAGATTGTGCTGTGGGCCAAAGCAGTAAAGACTGTTTTCCTTTCTGAAGATGACAGCAACCTAGCCTTCTATTCCCAAATCATTCAAGACAACAAGACCATTCCTGTTATTCTTGTAAACGACGAAGGTAAAATCATTGCTCACCGCAATTTAGATGTACCAGAGTCTAATCCAGAGCGCTACCTAAAGCGTAAACTGGAAGAATTCAAAGAAAGCGGTCAAGTTTTAGAAAACCCCTACCTCGACGGTAAGACAAACTACCTCTACTATAAAGGTTCGTCCTTACTTACCAAGCTTCGACTCTATCCATTATTACTCCTGGGCGTGATCTCCATTTACATGCTCATCAGCTACATGGCCTTTTCTAATGCCAGAAGGAGCGAGCAAAACAAGGTATGGACAGGTATGGCAAAAGAAACGGCTCACCAAATAGGTACTCCATTAAGCGCAATGCTCGGGTGGATGGCTTACCTCAAAGACAAGTATCCAGGGGAAGAAGCCTTTGGAGAAATGGAGCGCGATGTGGACAGACTTACGGCCATTACGGAACGCTTTAGTAAGATTGGTTCTCAACCTGAATTGACACATACCGAACTCACGTATACTATTGAAAGTAGCTTAGATTACCTAGTGAACCGTCTTGGGAAAAATGTGACGTTTAACTCGAAAATTGCCAGCGACCTGCAAGCGAAACACAATCCTCAGCTCATATCGTGGGTCCTCGAAAACCTCATCACCAATGCGACAGATGCGCTAGAAGGAAAGGGATCAATAGAAGTAGAAGCCCGATTGAATGGCACTGATATTTTCATTTTTGTCAAAGATTCAGGTAAGGGTATACCCTCAAATATTCAACGTTCTATCTTCAAGCCCGGATACAGTAGCAAAAGTAGAGGATGGGGATTAGGACTGAGCTTGGCAAAACGTATTGTAGGCGAATATCACAATGGCAGCATCTCTTTAGTAGATAGCCAATTGAACCAAGGCTCTACATTCAAAATAACGCTACCCTCTATACTCTAATGAAGAGTAGCATCTATCTCCATATTCCCTACTGCAAGCAAGCATGTAGTTATTGTGATTTTCACTTCTCTACGAACCTAACAACGCGAGAAAATGTCCTGGATCATATGCTCAAAGAGATGGATAAACGGAGTATTCTTACCCCTTGGAATCAAGCGCAGATTGTAAGTATTTACTTTGGTGGAGGCACCCCTAGCTTGCTCGAAAGTGAAGAGATAGAGCGCATTCTGCAACATATTCATAGTAGTTTTGAAGATATTTCTTCGGAAGTAGAAATTACCCTTGAGGTAAACCCAGACGACATTACCACTGAGCGCCTTGAGCGATGGTACCGCTCAAGTATCAATAGGTTGAGTGTAGGCATACAAAGTTTTGACGGAGGTGAGCTCAGCGCGAGTAATAGAGCACATACCAATGAGGAGTCTCACCAAGTATTGCAATGGATTAGCGAGAGTGATTTTGAAAACTATAGTGTAGATCTCATCTATGGGATGCCGGGCTCCACAACAGAGAGCTGGCAAAAAAATCTTAAACAACTAGAAAAGTATTCACCCCCACATATGAGCTGTTATGCCCTCAGTGTAGAAGAAAATACCGTCCTTGCAAGTCAAGTAAAAAAAGGAACAACCATTCTTCCTCGCGAGGAGGTAGTGCTTGAGCAATACCAACAGTTAGGTAAATGGGCACAAGCGCAGGGTTACGAGCATTATGAATTGTCTAATTATTCGAAGCCCGGCAAACGCAGCGCACACAACCAGCACTATTGGTCGTATCAGCCTTATTTGGGCATTGGTCCAGGAGCACATTCTTTCGATGGAAAACTCAGGTTTTGGAATGTGAGCAACAACAACCTCTACACACAAGGTGCCGCCATTACAGAGGAAGAGCTTACTGTGAGCGAGCAGCTGAACGAACGGCTAATGGTACGGCTGCGGACAGCAGACGGTTTCAGATACAGTAAGGATTTACCGCAGCTCGGATTGGATAATGCTCATGAGGAGGCCTTTAGAATAAATATAGACGCAGGTCTTCGTGCGGGAGTTATAGCGCCGATTAACGATGGGTTCCGTATTTTACCAGAGAATTGGATGACCAGCGATGCGATTATAGCGGGTCTTATGATTGATCACGACGATGAAGATTAACCTACACCTGAATGGCGCGGAGTACACGATAGATCTCAGCACGCCTTTTGCAGATTTAAGCATGCCTGTGGGCGATGTAGCACGCGCTTGGTACATTAATGCACCCACATTCTCTCCTGTGATTTTAGGTGACTGGAAAGGATCGGTGGCTATGGGTGGTGGAGTGAATTTCTTCTCCATTAATTTTAATCCCCATGCACACGGGACACATACTGAAACAGCCGGTCACATTACAAAGGAGCGGCATTCCGTACACGAGCATTTTAAGAATCCATTTTCCATTGTTTTAGTGTTGTACCCACTCGTGGAGGACGGTAAGGTGAGCATGGTGAACTTTGAAAAAGCTTGGCAAGAGGCGGAGCGCAAAGGCGGAACTAAAGGCGTTAGTACTGTTATTCTAAAAACGGATTGCGGGAATGCTAATCGCAGCAGAAACTATAGTAACAGTGATTGGCCTTATTTAGATGCTGAAATAGGTGCATTCTTGCGCACTGCTGGTATTGACCATCTAATTATTGACCAACCCAGTGTGGATCAAGAAGAAGATGGTGGCGCACTGGCTTGCCATAGGAGTTTTTGGGGAGACCACCCAGAGAAAAGTCTGCACAGGACCATAACAGAATTGGCCCATATACCTGATCATGTAGTCCCGGGAAATTATCTGCTGAACCTGCAGGTTGCTCCTATGCAAAATGATGCCGCGCCTTCAAGACCAATGCTCTACTTACTAGAACAGCACTAGCTTATCCTCTACGCGTACGTGCATCAACGGCCGCCAATGTAGCCATATTTACAATCTCACGAACCGAAGCGCCGAGTTGCAGTACGTGAGCACTCTTCTGCGTTCCTATGAGCATAGGACCAATAGCCTCGGCCGCCCCAAAGCTTTGGAGCATCTTATAGGTGATATTTCCCGCAGCGAGATTCGGGAAAATGAATACATTCGCCCGGGGGCCGACAAGGTCAGAGAACGGGAAGCTTTCATTAAGGAGCTCTGGGTTCAATGCAAAGTTGGCCTGAATCTCACCGTCGACGATAAGGTCTAGATGTTCCTCTCGCAGAATCTTGCTCGCCTTTGCCATCTTACGTGCATCTGGCCCATTGCTCGAGCCAAAGTTTGAGTAACTCAATAAAGCCACCTTAGGTTCGATATTGGTACGACGTACTGTATCGGCAACATTCAATACCATTTGGATGATTTCTTCCACTGTAGGATCAAGGTTGATCGTTGTATCTGCAAAGAACATAGGGCCTCGCTTGGTCAATAAGATGTACATACCTGAAGCCTTCCTTAGACCTGTCTCAGTGCCTATTATACGTAAAATTGGACGAAGCGCTGTGGGGTATTTTACGGTCAAGCCGCTGATGAGTGCATCTACTCGACCTTCCTTGAGCATCATATTTCCATAATACTCTCTTGATTTAATCTTACTGCGACATTCTGCCAATGTCCAACCGCGGCGCATACGCATGTCGTAGAGTTTTTGAGCATAATCCTCACGTCCGTTTGAATCTGCGATTATATCAATAATCTCCGCGCCGCCCAGTTCAAGCTGGTATTCTTCAATAATCTTTTCAATTTTGGCTTTAGGCCCTAGTAATACTGGCTTGGCTGTTCCACCATTGATCAAGATTTCCGCTGACTTTAGAATACGGTACTGATCGCCTTCAGTAAAAACGATACGTTGAGGCTTCTGCGAAGCATTCTCATTCAACAGACGGATGAATTTATCGTCTCTTCCCAAGCGGGAACTTAGAACACCATTGTAACCTTCCCAATCCTTTATAGGAGCCTTGGCCACACCGCTGTCCATAGCTGCTTTTGCAACTGCTGGAGCCACTGTAGTAATCAATCTTGGATCAAACGGCTTAGGTATAATATACGTGGGGCCAAATGTAAGGTTGCTCTCGCCGTAGGCAAGGTTTACTAACTCCGGGACAGGCTCTTTTGTTAGTTCTGCAATTGCTCTTACAGCAGCCAACTTCATTTCTTCATTGATGGCAGTAGCTCGGACATCGAGAGCACCACGGAAAATGAATGGGAAACCCAATACATTATTTACTTGATTCGGATTATCACTGCGCCCAGTTGCCATAATGATGTCCTCTCTCGCTGCCATTGCATCTTTATAAGAAATCTCAGGATCGGGGTTGGCTAAAGCAAATACAATAGGATTCGCCGCCATAGTCCTAACCATGTTTTTGCTCACAATTCCGCCCTTAGAAAGGCCAACAAATACATCGGCACCGTTCATAACGGTCGCCAGATCTGCGGCAGCGTTGTCTTTGGCAAAGATTTCTTTCTCAGGGTTTAAGCTATCTCTTGAAGTAGTGACCAATCCTTTAGAATCGCACATGAACAGGTTCTCAGGTTGCACACCGAGACTGAGGTATAATTTAGCACAGGAGATGGCTGATGCACCCGCACCATTAAATACCACCTTTACAGAGCTAATATCCTTTTCTGAAATTTCCAAGGCGTTCAACAATGCCGCAGCAGTAATAATGGCAGTCCCGTGCTGATCGTCGTGCATGATTGGAATGTTCAACTCTTCCTTAAGACGCTTTTCGATGTAAAAACAATCGGGCGCCTTAATGTCCTCAAGGTTGATACCCCCAAAAGTTGGAGCGACAGCTTTTACGGTATCTATAAATTTATCCGGATCTGCTGCTTCCAATTCTAAATCAAATACATCGATATCTGCAAATATTTTGAACAACACGCCCTTTCCTTCCATCACTGGCTTAGACGCTTCTGGTCCTATATCACCGAGACCTAAAACTGCCGTGCCGTTTGAAATTACCGCAACCAAGTTTCCTTTTGACGTGTACTTGTATACATCTTCCGGATTTACTGCAATCTCCTTACAAGGCTCTGCAACGCCGGGTGAATAGGCGATACTCAAGTCACGCTGAGAATTTGAAGGTTTCGTAGGAATAACCTCAATCTTACCCGGCTTGGGTTGCTGGTGGTACTTTAAGGTGTCCGCTTTGCGTATGGGTCTCTGACTCATGTCGTTTTAGATTTAATACAAAAAGGTGTTAAATGGGAACCTTGATGCATGTATTTCTGATGCCACACGATACACCGTGCGCCTTAATTCGCCAATATTTTTTCTGTCTTGTGCTGAAATGAACACCGCGCGTTCACCAATCTGATTCATCCAACTCCTTTTCCAATGGTCAAAATCATAATTTCTAGACGTCAATTCTAATTCACACTCGTTCGCCTCCTCATATGTGAAGGCATCAATCTTATTAAAAACCATAATGGTCGGCTTGTCTAGACTCTCAATCTCCTGCAAGATGCCATTAACACTGTCGATGTGTTCCATGAAATTTGGGTGAGAAATATCTACCACGTGCATCAGCACATCCGCCTCTCTCACCTCGTCCAAGGTACTCTTGAAACTCTCGACCAACTGTGTCGGTAACTTTCTGATGAAGCCAACAGTATCGGTCAACAGCAAAGGGAGATTGTCGATATTGATCTTACGCACCGTAGTGTCCAAGGTAGCAAACAACTTGTTCTCTGCCAACACATCCGTTTTACACAGCAAATTCAACAACGTACTCTTCCCCACGTTTGTATACCCTACTAGCGCCACACGCGTTAGCTTACCCCTGTTACTGCGTTGAGTACTCATCTGCGCATCAATCTTCTGTAACTTCTTTTTGAGTTGAGAGATTTTCTGCTGAATAATTCGCCTATCTGTCTCAATCTGGGTCTCGCCAGGCCCGCGCATACCAATACCTCCTTTCTGTCTTTCAAGGTGAGTCCACATTCTCGTTAGTCGTGGAAGTAAGTATTGATACTGGGCCAATTCCACTTGGGTCCGAGCATAGCTCGTCTGCGCCCTAGCCGCAAAAATATCCAAGATGAGATTGGTTCGATCGATGACCTTCACCTCCATAATTACCTCAATATTCTTGAGCTGCGATGGGGTCAATTCATCATCAAAAATTAACATATCAATATCCTCGGCTTTTATAAACCCTAGGATTTCTTCCATCTTTCCTGTACCGAGGAAGGTCTTTGAATTGGGATGCGACAATTTCTGGGTGAAAAATCGCACCGTATCTGCCCCCGCCGTGTCTGCGAGAAAACGCAATTCTTCGAGGTATTCTAGCGACTTCTCTTCGTCCTGCTGCTTATTGATAATAGCAACAAGAACGCAACGCTCTCTCTTGGAAGTTCGTTTCTTCTTGAGTTCTAACATTTAACTGATTTAGTTATGCACCATGTAAAAAGGCTTCCCATGGGAATCTCACCGCGATTAGTGCCAGTCCAATACCAAACCAAATCACAACCGACTTCGCTTTATCCTGTTCAGATGATAGACGCTTGCTCTTCGCATTTCCAACGGTAATAAAAACCGCTCCAAGCAACATGGTAGTTGGGTGCTCGACGTATTTAAAACGCAGCGTAGCATCTCCCATCAATGTTCCCATATCTGGAATCATTTCATTGGCAATTGCAAGCGCAAGCATAATAAGCCCTACAGTCACTTGAAGGTGCGTTAAGATCAATGTGATTTTATTTTGACGCTGAAGACTCGCGTTGAATTCACGGTCCGATTTCCAGACCAAAAAATTCTGAACCAAAGCCACTAGAATAAGTAGTAGCCATAAAAATGGCAACCAATGATGTAAGTGTAGTAATCCTATATACATCTATTTGTATTTTGAGCAAAGTTACAAACGCTTCACCAAGTATACGTATATGAAGAAGATCATCCTCACCTTAATAGCAATTGCTTTAATCGCCGTCCTTCCTGTTTTTAAACTCCAAAGCATACAGGATAAATACATCCCTACTAAGGCTACTGAGAATTATCATATTCGTTCTGCGGCCACTGAAATATTTGCCAAAGGACTTAGCTATAAAACCATCAGCCAAGTACCGGTAATGATTGATAGTGCTGCTTTTGATGGCTTGTTTGCGCATTTAAAGGCTTCCTTCCCAGCAGTATATGAAAGGCTTCATATAGATACCGTAAGCACCCATACCCTATGGATGAAGCTCGACGGAACAAAAGAGAACGCAGAGAACATACTCTTCATCTCACACCTAGACGTCGTCCCTGTAGACCCTAAAACCATCAAAGACTGGGAAGCCGATCCCTTTGCTGGAGAAATCGTAGACAACTACGTGTACGGCCGCGGTACTTTGGACGACAAGGCATCAGCCTTTGGAATTCTCGAAGCGCTCGAAACTTTAATTTCCAATGACTGGCAACCTTCTTACAACTTCTATTTCTGCTTCGGTCAAGACGAAGAAATAGGCGGTCGCAATGGCGCCGGTGCAGCGGCAGCGATATGCCGAGAAAAAGGCATTACCTTCCGCACCATATTTGATGAGGCAGGAACTATTTCTATAGGTTCTGTGCCAGGCCTTAAAAAAACGCCTGTTGCTCTAATTGGAGTCGCTGAAAAAGGATACATCAGTGTTGAAGTCAACTTCGAGCAACCTGGCGGCCACAGCAGTATGCCGGATACTGGGAATGCTATATTGAGTGCTTCGGCATTCATCACCTCGCTCAATGAAGACCCGATGTTCAAGCCTGAATTTACTGACCCGCTGCAAGGATTTATGACCCACCTTGCCCCGGAAATGTCCTTTGGATTAAAGTGGGCCTTCAGTTTACGTCCTTTGACCAACTCCCTCATATTGAGTAATTACCAAGGCTCCTCCACAGGCCGCGCATTAACTACGAACACAGCCGTAGCAACCATGGTCGGGGCTGGTATCAAAGACAATGTAATTCCTTCTTCCTCGCGTGTAGTGTGTAACACACGAATTCTACCAGGCTACTCTGTTCATGATATTATCAATGCCTACAGCGAACGTGCTTCAGAATATAATGGCGCAGTACAATGGTACAATGACTACGGCACTGACCCTACCGCTACATCATCCTTTGAAGGCAAAGATTTCCTAACCCTAGGACAGAGCATTAGAGCGACCTTCCCGGAAGCGCTAGTCAGCCCATACCTTACACTTGGCGGTACAGATTCGAAGAACTTTGATGGGCTAGCTCAGCAGATCTATCGCTTCCTTCCTATCGCGCTGACTGCTGAAGATTTACCGCGTATACATGGTATTAATGAGCGCCTGCATGTTGATGCTTACCGCGACCTTTGCCGCTTCTATTTAGACCTGTTTCAGCGTATATAGATGAAATGCAACATTTGATTGAAAATAAAAAGCCCCGGCCGATGGCCGCGGCTTTTTATTAGAGAACCCTTTTCTTATTCGAACAGGATTACAAATTCACTAATTGAACCTTCTTTGTCTAGGTGGAAGTGGGTAGCAGCACCAAGCTCCTCACCGTTCATACTTACCATACCATGCGCATCGAAGTTCATACCGTCCGTATCTGCTTCTGATGAAGTAAACGTCCCGTTGAACTCTTCTGAAACGAATGAAATACTGATAGTTGCAGCCATATCCTCTACTGTTATATCCAGTGAAGCAAAAGCTTCACCATCAACTGTACCATCTAAACGAACCGCTACGTCCTTCAACTTTATTTTCATGACCTCTTGACGAACCTCAACTACCTCTTCAGTGCGAGCTGAAGCAGCAAGGCTCTCGTGACCGCCACCAAGAATTGGCGCAATAACAAGACCTACCAAACAAGTCAATTTGATCAAGATGTTCATCGATGGACCTGAAGTATCCTTAAATGGATCACCTACTGTATCACCAGTCACTGCAGCTTTGTGTGCGTCAGAACCTTTGTAAGTCATTTCTCCGTCAATCATGACACCTGCCTCGAAAGATTTCTTAGCGTTATCCCAAGCACCACCAGCGTTATTTTGGAAGATTGCCCAAAGAACACCACTAACAGCTACACCGGCCATATAACCACCAAGCATCTCAGCTGCTTCTTGGCCAGTGTAACCAAAGGCCATTGGCAAGAATGCTACAACGAGGGGGAAAATAATAGTCATTGCACCTGGCAACATCATTTCTTTTAAAGACGCTTCCGTTGAGATTGCAACACATTTATCGTATTCTGGCTCAGCCTTGTATTCCATGATACCAGGTATTTCTTTAAACTGACGACGCACTTCTTTTACCATTTCCATGGCTGCTTTTCCTACTGCGTTCATCGCCAATGCTGAGAACACTACAGGAACCATACCCCCAACGAATAGCATCGCAAGTACAGGGGCTTTAAAGATGTTAATACCATCAATACCTGTGAAGGTTACAAAGGCTGCAAACAATGCTAATGCAGTTAATGCCGCAGAAGCAATCGCGAAACCTTTACCGATTGCAGCGGTAGTATTACCAACTGAATCCAAAATATCCGTACGCTCACGTACCTCTTCTGGCAATTCGCTCATCTCTGCGATACCACCTGCGTTATCCGCAATAGGACCAAAAGCATCAATAGCCAACTGCATTGCAGTAGTTGCCATCATTGCAGAGGCTGCGATTGCAACACCATAGAAACCAGCAAATGCGTAAGAAGACCAGATTGCACCAGCGAATAGAAGGATTGGCGCGAAGGTAGAAATCATTCCTACACCCAAACCAGCAATAATATTTGTTGCAGCACCGGTAGCTGATTTCTGAACTATATCCAAAATTGGCTTTTTACCCAGTCCTGTATAGTACTCGGTGAAATAGGAAATCAATGCACCAACTACAAGACCTACGATAACGGCTCCAAAAACAGCATTGCGTGTAACTTCTTTAAAACCTTCACCAAAGAACTTCATACTCAATGTTTCTGGCAACAATATTTGAATCAAAACGTATGAACCAACACTTGTCAAAATGATTGACGACCAGTTACCGATATTCAAAGCACGTTGAACCTCAGGCTCTTTCGCATTATTGTCTGTGATACGAATGAAGAAAGTACCAATTATAGAGAAGATAATACCTACTCCAGCAATCATCATTGGCAGAATAATTGGTCCATGATTATCGAGGAAATTTCCAGTGCTCAATAAGTTATCATTTATCACATAGTTACCTAGGACCATGGATGCAAGTACAGTTGCAACATACGAACCGAACAAATCCGCACCCATACCCGCAACATCACCTACGTTATCACCTACGTTATCTGCAATAGTTGCAGG
>CAJWZE010000004.1 GCA_913049845.1 uncultured Cryomorphaceae bacterium | reverse complement strand
CCACCTGAGCCGGTGTAGTTCCGTTTGTTAGGATTTCGTTTCTACCGAAGGTATACGAACGACCACCAATAATTGTTGAAGCATATTCTAGCGATCCGGCAGCATCACTGCCGTTCAAACCATAACCCGCTTTCAACTTTAACTGATTGATATTGTCGTATACCCAAAAGTCCTCCTTGTGCATATTCCAACCTGCAGAAAGCGATGGGAAGTAACCCCAACGGTAGTTCTGTCCGAAACGAGAAGAAGCATCTGCACGCAATACCGCAGTAGCGACGTACTTACCGTCGTAGTCATAGCTCACACGAGAGAAGTATGATTCGATGGCATAACGCTCCCATTTACCACCGTAGACTTGCTCTGAGAGCTCATTTCTCGCGTAGTCGATAGTTGCATCTTGAAAATCTTGTGTAGGAACATCGCGCTTGTTACCGCCGATGTATCTTCCGTTCACTTCCTGAGCACTGTGACCCGCGAGGTAGCTCAAGTTGTGCTTACCAACGCTGTGGTTGTATGTAATTGTATTATCCCAAATCCAAGTAAAACCTCTGTTGAAACTTGAGTATACATTGTTGGTATCCAACAAGTTTGTTGCATTCAAGTAATGCGACGGAGTGAATCCTTCATTACCCCAGAATGCGAGATCAATACCCATGCTTGAACGTGCTTTCAATCCAGGAAGGATTTCAAATTCCGCGTATGTGTTATTCACAATCTTATCAGCCCAACCGTAGTTGTTAATAATACTGTATGCAGCAACCGGATTAACTATTTCAGAAGTTACACGGTTTGAAATACCGTAGATACCGCCTTCGTCACGAACCAAATTACCTCTTAAAACACCGCCTGACGAATATGGCGCAGAAGCCAAGACTGTTGGGTCTGTTTCGTAAAGTGGTGTTAATGGGTCAATGTTTAGCGCACGACCTAATGGCGAACCCCACTCCGTATTCTCAGCAACACCGTTACTTTGATTGTGTGTGTACGCAACATTCCATCCTATTGTCAAACGATCGTTAACATTCGTAATAGTATTCAAACGTGCAGCGAGACGCTCGTAGTAAGATTTGCCCTCGGCAACGATACCTTCTTGATTAAAGTTACTTACCGAAGCGTAGTACGAACCCTTATTTGTTGCACCTGCAATGCTCACATCACTATTCTGCATAATTGCATTCGGGTTAAATACATGGCTTTGCCAATCTGTACCCTCACCGTATTGAGCTACATTGTTGTAAATTTTTGGCTGACCGGCTGCTGCCGACATCTCGTTCATCAGCGTAGCATATTCTGTAGCGTTCAACACTGGAATTTTCTTCCAAGGATTTTGAACACCCGTGTAAGAGGATACTTTCACCTCCATGCCGCGCACTTTAGAACCATTTTTAGTAGTAACGATAATTACACCATTCGCACCTCGAGCACCATAGATTGCAGCAGAAGCAGCATCCTTTAAAACCTCGATTGTTTCAATATCACCAGGGTTCAAGAAATCAATTCCTCCACCGATGATCACACCATCGACTACATAAAGCGGATCCGAACCGTTGATTGAAGACGTTCCGCGAATACGGATGACCGAACCTGAACCAGGCTGACCTGAACTTTGAACAACACTTACCCCGGAAGTACGGCCTTGGAGAGCGGTTTCAATACGCGGTAATTGAAGGTCCTCAAGATCTTCAGATTTCACACTGGAAATGGCTCCTGTTACGTTTGATTTTTTCTGCACCCCATAACCAACAACAACAACCTCATCCAATGTGGATGAAGCTTGATCATAGCTTAGTTTTGTAATAATTTGCTTGTTGTCAGAAAGCGTTATGCTTTTGCTCTCGTACCCAACGAATGAAATGAATACTTGCGTTCCTTTCGAAACATCTAGAGACCAGCGACCGTCCATATCTGTCATCGCGGATTGTTGGCCAGCGTTTACAACCGCACCAGGCAAAGGTGAGTTGTCCGCCGCATCCATTACTACTCCTTTGTACTGAGCGCTCGTCGTAAACGAAGAAAGCACCAGAACGAATGTTGCAGCAAGCGACATTAAGTGTTTGTTGTTAATCATGATCGACTTATAGTTATTTTAAAAGTGTTTGATGTACATTCAAAAGTCTTGAATTGTATTTAGGTATACAACCACCCTTACCGGACAAAAACCGGACAGAATTATTGATTTTCGTTATAAAGCCAATAAAATTAATGCCTGAGGAAACCGAACAGGCTCCAAAATAGGTCTTTTAGACCGTAAAATCGTCCAAATCGCGACGGTCTTTTTTTGTAGGTCTTCCTAACCCCTTTTTACGGGTTACATTGTGGGCTAATCGAAGAAATTCCTGCTTATCTAGCTCATCCTGAGGCGTAATATCCTTGACGAGCTCTTCTACGAGCTTTGCACCAACACGACTCTTAGGAATGGACAATACCTCAAAAACTTGGTCAAAACCGTGGCGTTTAATAGTGATTTCATCCCCAATTTTAACCTCACGAGACGGTTTCACCGTCACATTCTCCATTAAGACGCGACTAGAACGCACCTGATCGACAGAAATACTGCGGGTTTTAAAAAGACGGACACACCAAAGAAATTTGTCAATTCTCATGAAGGCAAATTTGAAACATTTCGGGTATTTTAAGGCCTGAATAATGCCTAAATATGAAAACCAACGCTTTCGCGGCCGCATTTTTGGGAGCTGCAACCCTAATCGCCTGTAATAACAGTACTTCTGACCCTACTTTAGGAGAAACTCAGACTATGGAGACCTACAAGAAGGGTTATCAGCTTTACACCATTCGCGAAGAAATGGTTAGTGATTCGGCTATTGAAGAAGCGTTACAAGCCACACGAAAGATGGGCTATGTTCAAGTAGAGTCATTTGGCTACAAGGGGGGATCCTTCTTTGGACAAGGTCCCGAGAAGTTTAAGATGACCATTGACTGTGCTTCGTTAAGTTCACCGAGCGGGCATTATATGCCAACGCAATTGGCTATGAATGAAGTGGGTACGTTAGACACTTCTACCATCCCAGATATTATAAATGCCGCTGAAGCTTTAGGTCAGAAATGGGTTGTCATCCCGTGGATGAGCGAGGCTTGGAGGAATGCTGAAGGCTATGAGCACTTGATAAATTACCTGAAAGCTTTGGGCACGGCTTGTAAAGAGCGCGGCATGGTGGCTGCTTGGCACAATCATGAATTTGAATTTCAACCACTCGAAAATGGCACTGTTCCTTACGACTACCTCATCAAAAATTTAAAAGGAGAAGGCGTTGTATTTGAAATGGACATACACTGGTTGGCCTTTGCCGGCGAAGACCCTGTGAAATGGTTTGAGAAATACCCGGGCATGTTCCCGCTTTGGCATGTAAAGGATTTTGCTCCCGACACTTTGAATCAAGTTCCTGTAGGACAAGGTGTGATTGATTGGAAACGAGTTTTTGCAAACGCTGAACTAAGCGGTATGAAACACTATTATATTGAACAAGATGTTTGTAGTGCCGACCGCGCATTAGATTGCTTAAAAGAAAGCATCGATTGGGCGGTAGAACAGCCTTTTATGAAATAAGCAAAAGACAACACCCAAATACAAGCTAGATGTACGGAGACCTAAAAGACCACTTACAAAAAGAATTGGCCAATATAGAAAAAGCAGGCCTGTTCAAAAGAGAGCGCATTATTACTACTCCTCAAGATGCGGTAATTAATACCACAGAGGGAGCGGAGGTATTAAACTTCTGTGCTAACAATTACCTCGGGCTTAGCTCACACCCGCGCGTACTTGAAGCAGCACACAAAACGCTCGAAACACACGGCTTTGGAATGAGTTCAGTGCGCTTTATATGCGGTACGCAGGACATTCACAAGGAACTCGAGGCGAAAATTGCCAAATTCCTCCATACGGAAGATACCATTCTGTATGCAGCGGCTTTTGACGCCAATGGCGGAGTATTTGAGCCCCTGTTGACTGCCGCAGATGCCATCATTTCGGACAGCTTGAACCACGCGTCTATAATTGACGGCGTTCGCTTATGTAAGGCTGCAAGGTTCCGCTACGCCAACAATGACATCGCAGATCTTGAAAAACAACTTCAGGCTGCCGACGGCGCCCGATTCAAAATTATCGTAACCGACGGCGTGTTCTCAATGGACGGCTATGTAGCACAATTGGACAAGATTTGTGACCTCGCTGAAAAGTATAACGCCTTGGTGATGGTAGACGAATGTCATGCCACCGGATTTATTGGCAAAACTGGTCGAGGTACAATAGAGCTTAAAAATGTACTTGGTCGTGTAGACATCATTACTGGGACCCTCGGTAAAGCCTTGGGCGGTGCTATGGGTGGTTTTACTACAGGCCGTAAGGAGATTATTGAGATGCTTCGTCAAAAATCGAGACCGTATTTATTCTCAAACTCGTTGGCGCCTACTATTGTGGGTGCTTCCATTGAAGTCTTCAATCTTCTCAGCGAAAGCACAGAATTGCGCGATAAGCTTGAGTGGAACATTAATTACTTCAAGGAAGGTGTCAAAGCTGCGGGATTTGATTACAAAGACGGGGAGAGCGCTATTATCCCTATAATGTTATACGATGCAGCGCTAAGCCAAGAGTTTGCCGATCGTCTATTAAAGGAAGGTATTTACGTCATCGGATTCTTTTACCCAGTAGTGCCCAAAGAGCAAGCGCGTATCCGTGTTCAGTTGAGCGCTGGTCATAACAAAGGCCATTTAGACCGCGCTATTGCTGCGTTTACTAAAGTGGGCAAAGAGCTTGGCGTGATAGAAAATACATTTTAAAAACCTTTTTTAGTGGCTAATACTGTTTAAGGGTAAACACTCTAAGCATCGAGGCGTTACTTTTACAGCTTAAATAAAAGCTCTTCGGCATGCTGATCCAAATCGCACAGTTCCTATTGGGACTTTCTTTACTTATTGTTATTCACGAATTCGGACACTTTTTGCCCGCCAAATACTTTGGTGTCAAGGTGTCTAAGTTCTACCTCTTCTTTGACTATAAGTTTTCGCTACTGAAAAAGCAAATTGGAGAAACAGAGTGGGGAATTGGATGGATTCCATTAGGCGGTTATGTAAAGATCGAAGGAATGGTAGACGAAAGCATGGACACCGAAAACTTGGGTGAGGAAGCGGAAGAATGGGAATTCCGTGCAAAACCAGCATGGCAGCGTATTATAGTGTTGACCGGTGGAGTATTTATGAACTTCCTAACTGCTTATTTCATCTATGTATTTCTTTTGATGAACTACGGTAAAGATTACTTGCCAAATGACTCCTTAGTCAATGGAATATGGACCAATGAAATAGGTCTAGAAATGGGTCTTGAGAACGGCGATAAAGTTCTACGAATCGGCGACTACACGCCAGAAAGCTACAGTGAAACAGCTCTGGAAATACTTTTGAGCCAAGGCGAAGACATTGTGGTTGAAAGAGACGGCAGAGAAGTTCGTATACCAATCGCTGTGGAATTTATTGAGAAGATGATTAAGGAGAAAAAATTCCCGGGTTTAATTAAGCCTCGTATGCCCTATGTGGTAGGCTCCTTTGCTGAGAATAGCTTCGGAGAATCTCTCGGCTTGCAAGTAGGCGATAGTATTGTGGGCTTGAACGGTCAAGAAATGTTGTTTTTTGACCAATACAAATCGACGCTACCAGATTATGCCGGAAAAGAAGTGTATCTCACATACTTCCGCGATGGGAAAGCAGATACATTGACTTTCAAACTTCCTGAATCAGGTCGATTGAACGTGTATAATACCACTGCAGTATTCAAATACTACGAGATTAAAAACAAAAAATACAATTTTACTTCAGCCATTGGCGGTGCGGGTAACGAAGTTGTTGCCAAATTAGACGGATACATTCGTCAATTCAAACTCATCTTCAACCCTAAAACAGAAGCATATAAGGAAGTAGGTGGTTTCTTAACCATCCTGCAGCAATACGAAAAGGCTTGGGATTGGAAACATTTTTGGGAGTTTACTGCCTTCCTAAGTATCATGCTAGGATTCTTGAACATCTTGCCGATTCCAGCGCTGGATGGCGGCCATGTCGTATTCACAGTAATAGAGATGATTACCGGTAAGAAGCCTTCAATCAAAGTACTCGAGATTGCCCAGATAATCGGGTTCTTCTTGCTCCTCGCATTGCTCATTTTCGCTAACGGCAATGACGTAATTCGCGCATTATTCGGATAAATGAACAGAAGTCAGGGAATATATGAGCATCTTGGCAGGGTTAAAGACCCTGAGATACCCGTATTAAGCTTGCACGAAATGGGAATTCTCAGAAGCGTAGATGTTCTTGAAAAGGAAGACGCTCGCTACAAAGATGCCTTAGAGAAATTCTACACTACGCACCCTGATACTCCCGAGTCAAGTGTTCGCTTTGTATATAAAATTACAATCAGCCCAACCTATGTTGGATGTCCCGCGATGGACCGAATGGAACAGGATATTCGCGAGGCGATGTATGTCATGCGATTGCCATTTGTAATAGAACAGCAACTACAGCCCTCATGGACCACCGATTGGATTTCTGAAGAAGGTCGTGCAAAAATGGAGGAATATGGGATTGCTCCACCCGTCGATGAAAGTGCCGATAAACGGGTATTGTTTGAAGAAGCTCCAAAAGTGAATTGTCCCAAATGCAAAAGTGAGGATACGCGAATGTTGAGTAGGCATGGAAGTACTGCCTGTAAAAGCCAATACGCCTGCAATTATTGCTTGGAGCCTTTTGAATACTTCAAGTGTCTTTAAGTTCGATCGAAAGGCCGTAAATTAGAATTCCCAAAAACTATCACAGACATGCCTAAAAGCCCGACCATTCCATGGTCCAAAGCCTACAAACTCATGGCCACCGCCAAGAGTATGGCAGAATTGTACGAGCGCGAAAAGGACACTACTTCCAAATACGTGCATGCAACAAGCCGCGGGCACGAGGCAGCGCAGCTCGCTTTAGCGCTACAACTAGAGTCAAAAGACTACGTTGCACCTTACTACCGAGACGATAGTATTCTATTAGGTATTGGGATGACTCCAAAAGATTTAATGCTTCAGCTTCTCGCTAAAATCGACGACCCTTTTTCAGGAGGTCGTACTTATTATAGCCACCCTTCACTGAAGGACAGCGATAAGCCTAAAATCCCCCACCAAAGCTCGGCAACTGGGATGCAAGCTATCCCAACTGCTGGCATTGCCATGGGCATTCAATACCGCGAAAATCAAGGCCTTTTTTCTGAAGAAGAAAAAGGTGCTATAGCGGTGTGCAGCATTGGCGATAGTGCCATGACTGAGGGGGAGATTTCCGAAGCACTGCACATGGCTGCATTGAAGCAGTTTCCACTGCTCATGTTCGTTCAAGACAATGGCTGGGACATAAGTGCTAAGGCTGAAGAGGTGCACCACAGTAACGCAGTGGAATATGCCAAAGGATTTAATAGAATTGAAACGAGAGACCTCAACGGCTCAAGCTTCAAAGAGTGCTATGAGGCCCTCGAAAAGGTTATTGAAATTATGCGCAAAGAGCGCCGACCTTTTTTGGTTCGTTGCGACGTGCCGCTGCTTAACCACCACACTTCGGGAGTACGTAAAGAATGGTACAGAGATGATTTAGAAGATGCAAAAAAACGTGATCCATACCCCATATTGCGCAGGGAATGTATTGAAGCTGGAATAAGCGAAAATGAATTGAACCAATGGGAAAAGGAGGCACAGGCTCTTGTGGAAGCATCATACGAGGATGCTTTGAGCATGCCCGATCCGAAACCCGAAGACCTCTTCAACCATCAGTTTGCCCATACTCCTATAACAGAAGAAAAAGGCGAACGAGCACCAAAAAATGCGGAGCCAACTGTTATGGTAGACGCCGCACTTTTTGCCATTAAGGAACTGATGGCCGAGCATCCTGAGGCCCTGCTTTACGGTCAAGATGTGGGTAGTCGTTTGGGAGGAGTATTTCGGGAGGCAGCAACACTCGCCCATAATTTTGGAGACGAACGCGTCTTTAACACCCCAATTCAAGAGGCCTTTATCATTGGTTCTACTGTTGGTATGTCAGCGGTGGGTCTCAAACCGCTTGTAGAGGTTCAGTTTGCCGATTACCTTTGGCCTGGAATGAACCAATTATTCACTGAAGTCAGCCGCAGCTATTACCTCAGTAATGGAAAATGGCCGACGAGCACCGTCATTCGCGTACCTATTGGTGCCTACGGCTCTGGAGGCCCCTTCCACTCTTCTTCCATCGAAAGCGTGGTTACCAACATTCGAGGTATTAAGATTGCCTACCCTTCTACCGGGGCAGATTTAAAAGGTCTTATAAAAAGCGCCTATTACGACCCAAACCCAGTGGTTATTTTTGAACACAAAGGGCTGTACTGGAGCAAAATTCCAGGCACTGAAGGTGCTAAAACACCAGAGCCTAGCGCTGATTACGTCATTCCATTTGGAAAAGGCCGCATCGCGCTCGAAGCAGACCCGGAAAAGGTGGAAAATGGTGAAGCTGCCGTTGTGATCACATATGGGATGGGTGTTTATTGGGCGCAGAAGGCTGCCAAAGAATTTAACGGTAAGATCAGTATTGTTGATTTGAGAACATTGGCCCCGTGGGATAGCGAATTAGTTATGGAACAAAGCCGAAAGCACGGACGCGTACTCGCGCTCACCGAGGAAAGCGCATCCCCTTCTTTTGCTGGTGCCGTTCAAGGCGCAATACAGTCGGACTGCTTCGAAAGTCTTGACGCTCCAGTACTGTTGATGGGTGCTGAAGATATGCCTGCTATACCGCTCAACAGCACCCTAGAATATGCAATGCTTCCGAATGCTGAAAAATTGGCTGCGAAGCTCCGTGAATTGCTCAAATATTAGCAGCGGGTTATCCAGTAAAAAATCGGTATTTTAGTCGTTCAAAATTCAAGCAAATGAGCACAGCATTTCTAGGTATCCCGGGTTCCAGCCAAATGATTTTGATTCTTGTAGTAGTATTGCTTTTGTTCGGTGGTCGTAAAATCCCTGAGCTAATGCGCGGACTAGGTCGTGGCGTGAAGGAATTCAAGGACGGCGTAGCAGACGACGAAAACACAGAAGATACTAAATAATAGGCCCTAAATCATTCGATTATGAGCAGCACTGCACAAGCGGTTGAGACTTTTTTGTCCAAAATTGAGCAAACGAAAGATCTAAACATCTTCTTGGAAGTATGGGCAGACGAAGCACGTGAAAAAGCGCAGCAAGTCGACGAAAAAATCGCTCAAGGAACTGCAGGGAAGTTAGCCGGTATGGTCGTCGCGCTGAAAGACAATATTTGTTACCGCGGTCACAAAGTGAGTGCTGCTTCGAAGATTTTAGAAGGCTTTGAAAGCCAATTTTCTGCGACTGCAGTAGAACGTCTTTTAGCTGAAGATGCGATTTTTATTGGCCGCACCAACTGTGACGAATTTGCAATGGGCTCGGCCAATGAAAACTCCGCTTTTGGAGCAGTGAAAAATCCCGTAGACCCAACGAAAGTTCCAGGTGGTTCTTCTGGTGGATCTGCTGCCGCAGTTGCTGCGGGTTTATGCCACGTTGCCCTTGGTTCGGACACAGGCGGCTCAATCCGACAGCCAGCGGCCTTCACAGGAACCGTTGGTTTCAAACCTTCGTACGGTAGAATTAGCCGTCACGGCCTAATCGCATATGCTTCAAGCTTCGACCAAATCGGTCCATTTGCAGCAAACATAGTAGATGCGGCCAAGGTAATGGAAGTAATGGCTGGCGCGGACGATTATGATTCCACCGCGATGCAAAAACCGATGGCTTCAGTAGCAAAAGAAGCTCCAAAAAAGGTGGCATACCTAAAAACTGCACTCAATCACCCAAAGGTGGATGTCAACGTAAAGACAGCATTCCAAGCACAGCTAGAACTGATCGAAAACGCAGGTTGTATAGTGGAACCCGTAGAGTTTGATTTACTTGACGCACTTGTTCCGGTCTACTACATTCTTACGACGGCTGAAGCCAGCTCTAATCTCGCACGTTTCGATGGTGTTCACGCAGGATTCCGCGCTAAAGAGGTAAGCGATTTAGAAAGCGTATACAAGAAAAGCCGCAGTGCCGGTTTCGGTAAAGAGGTAAAACGCAGAATTATGCTTGGTACATTCGTATTGAGCGCAGGATATTACGATGCTTATTTTGGAAAAGCGCAAGCGGTTCGGCGTATGGTGAAAGAATGGACGGATAAGACTTTAAGTGAATACGATGTATTACTTTGTCCAACAACACCTTCTACCGCGTTTCAACTGGGCCGCGAAGTAAGCGATCCTACAGTGAACTACCTTGAAGATATTTTCACTGTTCAAGCCAACATTGCCGGTACACCCGCCGTCAGTCTTCCTATCGGTATAGATCCAAATGGGCTCCCTATCGGTCTTCAGGTGATGGGTGCAAACGGTTCAGATATGGATACGTTGGCCATTGCAGCATGGATTCAAAAGCAATAAACATACGCGTATTATCGCCTGTATTTGCAGGCCTTCTGACCCTCTCTACCTTTGGTCAAGAAGCAGCAGTAGATTCGTATATAGCAGTTGCCGATTCAGCCCTAGCTCCAACGACAGATTTAGATTCAGTGGCCTTATATGCATTGGATGAGCGTCTAGCGAGATTGGACAGTGAACACCTCATGTTTGCCTTCCACAACCTGCCCAAGGTAGATACCATCAGCCCATTACCGTTAACGGATAGTGTTTTTGAACATTACATGGCAGAATTGGACGCGAAAACTCCTTTTGAAATGATCTACAACCCCGTAGTCAAGCGTTATCTCGAACGTTACCTCAAATACGGAACAGCGCGCTTGTCGCGAATGATGGCCCACGGGCAGTATTACTTCCCTATGTTTGAGGAGCATCTCGATAAATATGACATCCCCCTTGAAATCAAATACCTCGCAGTAGTAGAAAGTGCCCTAAACCCAAAGGCACAATCGTATGTTGGCGCCACCGGTTTATGGCAATTCATGTACAGCACAGGGAAATTATATGACCTCAAAGTCAATAGCTATGTGGACGATCGCAACGATCCATTGAAGAGTACCGAGGCCGCTTGCCAGTATATGCTAAAAATGTACGATGTCTTTGAAGATTGGAACCTCGTGCTGGCCGCCTATAATTCGGGCCCCGGAAATGTTCGCAAAGCCATTCGCCGCAGTGGTGGTAAAACCTCCTATTGGGAAATACGCCCATTCCTGCCTAGAGAGACTTCGGCCTATGTACCTCTCTTTATTGCGGCGACCTATGCTATGGAATACGGTAATCTCTACGGCATTGGCCCCGCAGATATTCCAGTATACTACCTAGAAACTGATACTGTACGTGTCACCCAGCAACTGCACTTTAAGCAAATCCAGGAAGAATTAGGGGTTGAAGAAGCTTTGATGGAATTCTTAAACCCGCAGTACAAATACAATATTGTACCCGTGGTTAAGGGGCAAGATTACTGTTTGAGCTTACCGAAAGATGCCGCCAATCATTTCCGCATAGAACAAGATTCTATCTATAAGATAGCCGAAAGCTACTTTGAATCGCGCGCCAGCAGCATTCCAGATTTGATCCAGATGAACAAACGTACCGTTCACCGTATAAAGAGTGGTGAAACTTTGGGACATATTGCAGGAAAATACGGTGTCCGAGTGAGCGAAATCAAACGCTGGAACGGTTTGAAAAGCGATATGATTCGGGTGGGTCAGCGTATTGTGGTTTACCCACGACGCCTCTAATTTCACATCGGCCCCTTTGGCTTACTTTTTGACTACTTTAAGCAAAAACTTCTACTATGACCGGCAAACTCATTTCTCTTTTAACGCTCGCTATTGTCGTTTCAATGAGCTCTTGTTCCTCGTTGGAAGAGGACAAAAATTCGAAGAAAGATACACGTATCTTACCTCCCTCGAGCGGAACACACAGTGAACTGTTGTTGGTAATGCCGGACGAGTTGTGGGAAGGTCCTGCTGGTGATGCATTCCGCAAAATCTACCTGGCGGATCAAGAGGGTCTGCCGCAGTCCGAGGCCTACTTTGATGCTTCGCGTGTAGAGCCGAAAGATGTCAACAAGATTTTGCAAAAGACCAAGAGCATTATGTGGGTCGAAAAGAGCGATACATCCTTTGTAAATATGCAGAAAGACCTTTGGGCTCGACCACAGCGCATCGTACGCATCACCGCTCCTTCAGAAAAAGATATCACAAAAGAAATTAAGGTTAGCGCCAAGGAATTGATGGATGCTTTTCAGCAGCACGACATGTTTGTCATACAAAGCAGATTGCGCAAGAGCGCCTATGCCTACACGCACGAAAATCTAAAGAAAATTGGCATTAAAAGCATGCTCCTTCACGAAGGATTCGATCCTACCCTTGATAAAGAAGAGTTGAAGATTTTCGCCACGAAAACCGTGAATACTATTCAATACATCATTGTAAGCGAGCGAGCAATGACCGAGGGTATGGTGAACGTCGATGATATCATTGCCCACCGCGACAATATTGGTAAAAACTACTTTGAAGGTACACACGAAGGCTCATATATGGAGACTGAGCTAATGATTCCACCGTCTCTTGAGACCACAAAAATCAGCGGCATGTTCGCGCTCGAAACACGTGGCTTGTGGCGTATGGAGGGTGATTTCATGGGTGGTCCATTCCTTTCTTATACGATTTACGACGAGAAGAACGACCGCATCTTAACGGTCGAAAGTTTAATCTACGGCCCTACAGCGAAGAAGCGCAATGTAGTCCTCGAAATGGAAGCTATGATGCGTTCCATCAAGCTGTAAAACTGATATAAAAATCGGTTGACCAAAAGCGAATAGTGCAGTACCTTGGGGGTAAACCCAAGAAGCATGATACTCACCAGCATTGCTGATGGCGTAATGACCATCACCTTTGATCGACCAGATAAATTCAATTCCTTTAATCGAGAATTAGCCCTAGACGTTCAATCGGCCCTCGAACAGGCGGCTGGCGATGATGCTATTCGTTGTGTTGTCATCACGGGTAACGGCAAAGCCTTCTGCGCTGGACAAGATCTTTCCGAGGCCATTGATTCTGAAGGCCCCGAGCTCAGCACTATCGTTCGTGAGCATTACAACCCCATAATTTTGGCCATTCGCAACCTACCAAAACCCGTGATTGCTGCTGTAAATGGCGTAGCAGCAGGTGCAGGAGCGAACATTGCGCTGGCTTGTGATATTATTGTAGCGCACGAAAAGGCGAGCTTCATTCAGGCTTTTAGTAAAATTGGCTTAATCCCTGATAGCGGAGGTACCTTCACCTTGCCGAGGTTGGTCGGTTTCCAGCGCGCCAGTGCATTAATGATGACTGGAGATAAAGTTTCTGCCAACCAAGGTTTACAGATGGGTATGATTTACCAAGTCTTCACTGCAGAAGAGTACGAAGGACAGGTTCACAGCCTAGCCTTAAAAATGGCGCAGATGCCTACAAAGGGGTTGGCGCTGACCAAGGCTGCCCTCAACAAAGCCTACGTGAACGAGTTGCAACAGCAACTCGAACTCGAAGAAACACTTCAAGTTCGTGCGAGCAAAACATATGATTTTAATGAAGGTGTACAAGCATTCTTAGAGAAGCGTGCACCTGAATTCAAAGGAGAATAATATGAAAGTAGTCGTATTAGGAGCAGGTGCTATGGGCACTGGGATTGGACAGATTGCAGCGCAGAACGGTTGTGACGTTATGTATTACGACAGCTTCCCTGGAGCCACAGACCGCAGTAAATCCTCTATAGAAAAAATCTTTAGACGCTTGGTTGAGAAAGGACGCATTAGCGAGGAGCAACGCACAGCTACCTTGTCGAAAATGAGCTGGACGGAAGACCTTAGTGCTATATCAGGTGCAGACCTCATTATCGAAGCCGTGATAGAAAATCTAGAGGTGAAAAAAGCCCTATTTATGAAAGTTGAGCCTCTTATTGCTGAAACTTCTTGGCTGTGTACCAACACCTCGAGCCTCAGCATCGCCGCACTTTCGGAAGACCTAAAACACCCAGAGCGCTTCGGCGGGTTACACTTTTTCAACCCAGCACCTTTGATGCCGCTCGTGGAGATTGTTCCAGGTGTAAAGACGGGCGAAGAGTTCGGTGAAATTATGCTCGAACTGATGAACAGTTGGGGCAAAACGCCCGTATTGGCGAAAGACACCCCAGGATTCATAGTGAATAAAGTGGCCCGACCATTCTACAGCGAAGCCATCAAGCTCTACGAAGAGGGTGTGGCAAGTGTCGCCGAAATCGACGCGGCAGTAAAGAGTATTGGATTTAGAATGGGGCCTTTCGAACTGACAGATTTGATCGGACACGACGTGAATTATACCGTTACTGAGACCGTTTGGGGCCAATTTTTCTACGACCCCCGTTTCCGTCCATCCATTACCCAAAAACGCTTAAAAGAAGCTGGATTGCTAGGCCGCAAGACTGGCCGTGGCTTTTACAATTATGCCTCTGGTATGGATGCAGCCGTCGTGGCCCAAGAAGCCGCTGAGATTGACCCACTTTTAAGTGAAAAGATTGTGGAGCGAATCCTGTGTTTAATTATAAATGAAGCACTGGACGCCGTATGGCAA
This sequence comes from uncultured Cryomorphaceae bacterium, assembly GCA_913049845.1. GTDB lineage: Bacteria > Bacteroidota > Bacteroidia > Flavobacteriales > Schleiferiaceae > UBA10364. Next base: position 50,806 of record CAJWZE010000004.1, on the reverse strand, counting down.
GGAATTGCAGACCCCGAGAATGTGGATCTGGCAATGACAAAGGGTGTTAACTACCCGAAGGGACCTATACAGTGGGGCCGTGAAATAGGCTGGGACCAAGTTCTTGATACCCTAAAGCGCTGCCACGAGCACTATGGCGACGACCGCTACCGTCCTTGTCCGCTGCTGCGCCACCTAAATTCCGGCAACGCAGAGCTAGGCGAAGGGCAGCTCACTGATAATTTTATGGTCTAACACCATGACCAAACCTAGCAACGAACTACTAAAGCGGGCTTATGCGCAGGACGCTTCCATTTACCAGGAAACACCACAGAACGTTGCTTTTCCCATCTCAGCAGAAGAGGTAGTCGCTCTCGTTAAATCCTACAAACCAATAATCGCGCGCGCCGCAGGAACCTCCCTCGCCGGCCAAGTCGTAGGCGATGGTACCGTACTAGATACCGGAAGGCAGATGAACGCCATTCTCCAAATCAACCTGGAGGAGTGCTGGGCAGAGGTTCAACCTGGTGTCGTCCGCGACGAACTCAACCACCACCTAAAAGAATACGGACTGTTTTTCGGCCCAAATACCTCTACCTCGAACCGCTGTATGATCGGTGGAATGGTGGGCAATAACAGCTCGGGCTCTACCTCTATTTCCTACGGGACCACGCGCGAAAAATTGCTGGGCCTTGAGATGGTCTCCGCAGATGGGGTATTACGTGCTATGGGCGATATAAATTCAGATGGGCTGCGTGAAATACCGGAAGCTGTTGAGCAATGGCTGGCACTATGGTCATCTGCTTGGTCCACTCATAACCTGAAGAGACATTTTCCCGACTCGAGTATCCACAGAAGAAATACAGGATATGCTATCGATTTGATTGGCCCAAATGCGGACGCTCTACTGCAGGTTATGTGCGGTTCAGAAGGTACCTTGGGAATTACAACTAAGATCCGAGTGGCCTTGGATCCTCTACCGCCTGATTGTGTCGCTGTAGCCGCTTTGCACTACCGCAGCATAGACGAAACTATGGGCGCCGTGCCTAAGTTGATGGCCTGCAAGCCCTATCAACTCGAACTCATAGACCGTATCATCCTGGAATGTACGCGTGAGAGCAAAGAATATTCAAGCTACCGCGATTTCGTCGAAGGCGACCCCGCTGCCATACTTTTGGTGGAAGTTCGCGGTCGTTCTGAAGAAGAGTTAAGGGCCAATTTAGCCACCCTGCAATGCGAGAGCAGCTATGCTAGAGCCGAGCTCTTTGGCGACGACACCAGCAAAGTTTGGAAACTCCGTGCCGCAGGGTTGGGATTGCTCTCCAACATGCCAGGCGACGCAAAACCCATAGCTTGTGTTGAAGATACCGCTGTGCGCTTAGATGTGCTCCAGGATTATATACGCGAGTTTGATGTATTGATGCAAGGCTTCGGCCAAGACAGTGTATACTACGCCCACGCGGGCGCCGGGGAATTGCACCTAAGACCCATTTTAAATTTGAAGACTTCCAAGGGAGTCCAATTACTTTATGATATTAGCAAGGCCAGCGCAAAATTGGTCAAAAAATACGGTGGCTCTTTATCCGGGGAACACGGAGATGGTCGGGTTCGTGCAGGATTTATCAAAGAATTTTATGGCCCAGAGGTGTATCCTTGGATGGAAAGCTTCAAGAAAGCTTGGGATCCAGAGAACAGATTGAACCCAGGCAAGATTGTAGGCGCCAAGCCTATGAACGAAGATTTGCGCTATGAAGTCGACCGCGAGGAGCCTTCACTTGATACCCAATTTCCGTTTAGCGAGGAAGGAGGATTTTTAAGAGCTGTCGAAAAGTGTAATGGATCTGGTGATTGCCGCAGATTACCTTTCACTGGTGCCCTGATGTGTCCTTCGTACATGGCCTCAAGGGATGAATGGGATAGCACCCGAGGGCGCGCCAACGTACTTCGCAGTGTATTGACAGAGCAAAACATCCGTGGGTTTAAAGCGCCCGAACTAGCCGAAGCTATGCAGCATTGTGTCGGCTGTAAAGGCTGTACAAAGGAATGTCCTTCCGGAGTCGATATGGCCGCAATGAAATCTGAATACCTCTATCAAAACCCATCGAAGCGAGGGTTTGCAGACCGCGCCTTTGCCAACTTCCATAAGAGCTTAAGCTATCAAGGACTGTGGCGTTTTCTCAATCCCATTTTGAAATCCGGAGTGACTAAGCGATTGATGGGTATTCACCCAGAGCGCTCTATTCCAGGACTCGTGACTCCTGCCTACATTAAGGCCTGTGAAAAATCCTGTTCCGTAGAAAGTGCTGCAGGCCACGAGCACGCCGTAATCTTGTGGGTGGATGAATTTACCCAGGCCAACGACGCGCTCCTAGTGGTTAAAGCTTGTGATGTGTTGGTAGCGCTTGGCTATGCACCCGCGGTGGTGTGCAGCCCGAGTGGACGAGCTGCAATAAGCGGGGGGTTTTTGCCGGAAGCTAAGGAACTCGCGAAGACGACGATTAAAAACTTGCGTGCAGCTTGCACAGTCTTAAAATATGCGCCTATTATAGGATTGGAAGCAAGTGCTGTGTTGAGCGCTGTAGACGAGTATGGGCGATTATTGCCAGGGGAAAAAGATTGGATTCAAAGCAAAAGGATTGCTACAGTCGATAAATTTTTGGCGGATGAGTTGCCGAAATTAAAGAATGCCAAGGCTTCTTTTGAGTCTTACGAAGAAGAGATCTTGTTGCATGTACACTGCCACCAAAAGAGTTTGGAAAGCGCTGGAGATACCGCCTATGTACTTCAAGTGTTGTTGGGCGCCAAAGTTGACCGCGTGAAGAGCAGTTGCTGTGGTATGGCAGGGTCGTATGGGATGAAAGCCGAGAATTATGCAATGAGTAGAAAGATGGCAGAATTAGTCCTGCTTCCAAAAATTGAAGCTTTTCAAGGTGAGGTCATTGTAGCTACAGGAACATCTTGCCGTCATCAAATTGCAGATTTCAGTGAACGAAAGGCAGAACACCTCATTGATACATTATGGGCACAATTAAAAAGGTTTTAGAACACTAATCGGTTGATTTGATCTGCTCGAAGCGGACCCCGACATTTTGAATGCCGTACAGAACGGTATCGCGCATGCCCTGAGTGATTTTCAGGGTGTAGCGCTCGTCTTCACGAAAGCGTACGGCTCCCTGACCTATTGGAATTTCTAACGTCTTCACATTGCTCATCCCCGTACCGTTCCACACTCCTAGAGGGTCGGCAAGTGCCACATTCACCGTGTCCGTATACTCTACCCCTTGGGTGCTTTCAATACTTCTAAATAGGAAGAGATTGTTGTACGGATAATCTGTAGAATGACGGATGTACATGCTCATGAAAACAGGGTCATCCGATTGCTTAGGCTCCCAAACTACAGTTACGACAGAATCCATATACCAAGTACTCCCCTCAAAGCTGTGCAATTGGTCCAGCACCACATTCTTTCCACAAGAGGCCAAAAGAAATACAATCAAAAAAGGTAACAGCTTTTGCATTATTTCTTAGGAGTATCGCCTAACTTTTTATTCCTGTTACGGTTGCGGTTACGGTTGTTGCCTCGGCCACGCCGCTTTTTCGGTTGGTCAAAACGTGTAATACTATCTTCTGCATTACCGCCCACAAAGTCCGCCACCTCCAAACCGGAAGCTTTTGCAGCCTTCACTTCTTCGAAGCGAAACTCTCCCAAATCCACTGGAAACTCACCGTTATCGTTGGCTTCAAGTATTTCATTGACTTGGTCCAGCTTTAACGGCACCCAATCGTTTGGATTAGTATTCGTGGCGTACCACAACATCTCTTTAAAGATGTCCATCTTTTGGAAGAATGCGACACCTCCCTTGAGCTTGAGCTTCTTGTTCGGCGATGGGAAGCGCTTCACAGCCTCCATGTAGCTGTCCAATTCGTAGTTCAAACAACACTTCAATTTGCCACACTGTCCGGCCAATTTCTGAGGATTCAAGCTCAGTTGCTGGTAGCGCGCTGCTGATGTATTTACACTACGGAAATCTGAAAGCCAGGTAGAACAACAAAGTTCGCGTCCACAAGAACCTATACCACCCAGACGCTGTGCCTCTTGACGCGCGCCAATTTGTTTCATTTCAATGCGAATGCCGAAGAGCTGCGCGAGCTCACGAATCAATTGACGGAAATCAACACGTTCGTCTGCCGTATAGTAGAAGATGGCCTTGGTCCCGTCCCCTTGGTATTCTACATCGGAAATCTTCATTTTCAGACCCAATCTCAGCGCTACCTCGCGGCTGCGCATCATAGTATCTTTCTCCAAAGCACGGACTTCTGCCCATTTTTCGAGATCTTTCTCAGAAGCATGGCGATACACCTTCACACGGTGTTCCTGCTTCTCATAATTGAATTTTTTCTTACTCATTTGGAGCTTTACCAGCTCCCCGGCGATGGAAACGTTGCCTAAATCATGTCCGGAGTGGGCTTCGACCGCCACTGCATCTCCGACCTGGAGTGTTAATTGGTTCGCATTATGGTAAAATTCCTTGCGCCCGTTCTTAAATCTGACCTCAACCCAATCAAATGGTTTCAGAGTTGAGGGAAGTTTCATATTTGAAAGCCAATCAAAGACTGGCAATTTGTTGCATCCTCCAGTTCCACACGAGCCGTTACTTTTACAGCCTTTAGGAACGCTACCACCGCTACTACAATTACTGCACGCCATGGTCGTTATTATTTTACATCATAAACGTACAATTCTATACGTTTATTCCTTTACTAAGGTCGTAAATTGAACGTATGTACAGACAGCTCCGGTTATTTTTTATCATACCGATATCAATCCTAAGTGTTTGCCTGCCCTTGGCGTCCTTATATGCTCAGGATAAGGATGTAATAGCCGGTGCCGAACGCTTTGATTTCTGGGTCGATCACCTGCCGTACAACACCTTCAACCATACCGTGGCACTAGACGACTATGTTTTCGCCGCATCCTCGAATAATTTATTAGTGGTCAATTCTAATTCGGACGAAATCTCTCGCTATTCGCGTATTAATGGATTGACCGGTTCAAATATCACGGCACTGAAGGCCGATGATGCCTCCGGCACTGTATGGGTTGGCTACGCCAACGGGCGCTTAGATATCTGGACCTCTTTGGGTATCTCCTCTATCGTAGCGATCGAAGAAACTCCTTCTTATACAGGACTTAAGCGCATTAATGACATCTCCTTTTATAGCGGAAAGGCCTATATCGCGACCGACTTCGGCATCGTAGAATTTGACATCGCCACCCGCCTCGCCGGTCGTACCCTTCTGCTTGGTGATAATTTCTCCCCAATAGCGGTAAACTCTTTCGATATCGACCCTGCAGGTATGGCCGTAGCGTATTCTCCGTCGATGAATACTGAACTTTTAGTCGGAGATTTGAAAGAAACGTTACCAGTATGGAGCACGACGGATTACCGTTTAGGTATGGACCAATTTGATCCGAAGCACATCTCATACTTCCCTGCTGAGGGCCGCTTCATCTATGCTGTAGACGATTTTACCTCTGGATCATATTTATTGGCCTTGGCAAAAAACACCGCCGGGCAATGGACGGCAGAAGGCTACAGCACGCCTTATCAATCGGGTGTTGGTGGACAAAGTATCCAAGATTTGAGCACCACAGAAAATTGGCTAATTATAACCAGAGAATTCAATGTACTAGCACGTGAATCAACCGCGAAAAACACCTTTGGCGACTCCCTAAACATATCAAGCGCCCTTTTTGCGCAGGGTGTTTTGCGTCCAATCGCGGCAGTGCACAATGAAGCCGACGGCTCCATCTATATCGGCAACTTTAAAACGGGACTCATCCGCGTACGCGACGGCAGTAGGGTTAAAAGATTCCTGCCTGCCTCTCCCTACGGCGATCGTTCATTCAAGGTGATTAGCTACGGCCAAGGGAGAAACTTCACCTTCTCTAATGCTGCGGACCCAAGCGGTCCCAAAAGCTTTGGCGGTGTGATCCTCGCGCCTGGAGCATTGACCGATCTATGGACCAAAACCTTCGTTGCCGATGGAGCTAGCGTATATTCCAGCCAAGATTGGACCAATCTAGGCTATGAAAAACTCTACAGCGCCACAGACATTGTGGATGCCGCGTTCAAAATATCAGGCACCGGCGCTAGTGAACTTTATCTCAGCTCTTGGGGTAGTGGACTCATAAAGCTCGAGGGCATTAGCGACCCTTCGTTTGCTGACACCGTCGCCCTATTTAATACTGCGAATACTGGCGGAGTATTAAAAGGGGTTGGTGGAAATGCCAGCGACCTCCGCACTGGCGGCATCGTCTTCGACGAAAACGGTACGCTTTGGGGTGTGCAGTCTCTAGTAAGCACTCCGCTATATAGCATTGACGAGGAAGGCAACTTTAGTGCCTACAGCTTAAGTCCAGGGGCAGATGCGGTGGCTTTGAAAGACGTAGTTACAAAATACGGTATGGTGTTTATTCAAAGTAGGACAAATGGTCTGTACGGCTATTACGAAAGTAACGGAGTGGGCCTCAAACGTCAGATAAGTTCCGGTGTCGGAAATGGTAATCTACCCTCAGATAAAGTACTTAGTATGGCCTTCGACAACGACGGAGAGCTTTGGATAGGAACAGATGAAGGTTTAGTCGTTTTGTACAGCCCAGAAAATTTGTTTGACGGCACGGGAAGCAGAGACGCGCTGCCCATTCTTTTCGAAGAGGAAGGTGTGATTCAGAAGCTCCTTGGTGAAAATCCGGTGAGTGCTATTTATGTGGATGGCGGCAATCAAAAGTGGATCGGTAGTCGAGGAGCGGGTTTATTCTTAGTCAGTCCGGACGGCTTGCAGACCATACATCAGTTCACCACAGAAAACAGTCCGCTATTGAGCAACAACATTTTAAGCATCGCTACTGATCCAACAACAGGCGAAGTATTGATTTCCACTGATGCCGGATTAATCGGTTTCAGAGGTGATGCCACGCCGGGATATACTGGCTATTACCCGGAACTGCACATCTATCCTAACCCTGTTCGTCCTGGCTACGAAGGGCCTATTTTCATTCAAGGGAACGGCGAAGATGCAAGGATCAAAGTGACAGATGTAAGTGGCGCTTTGGTCAACGATATGCAGGCAGCCGGTGGACAAGCGCAGTGGAACGGTACAAAATTGAACGGTCATCCTGTAGCCTCCGGTGTGTACCTCATCTACGCTACAGACGATTTAGGAGCAGTGACGGCACAAGGAAAAGTTCTTATCGTTCGTTAATAGAGCAGAGGAGCAAAAGGCTATTTTTGAACTATGGTAAAACAAAACCAAGACGGCGCAAAGCGCAAGTACACCAAACAGATTGTTTGGTCATTAGTCATTTTAACCGGTCCTGTTTGGGGGTTGGCGTTGGCCTTGTATTTGACCTCTTTGAGTGCCTTTGGAAAATTACCCTCGATCGAACAAATTGCAAATCCCGACACCAAATTGGCCACTGAAATCATTACGGAGGACAATGAAGTTTTGGGAACTTTTTTCCGCGAAAACAGAACTGCGGTTACCTACGACGAAATCTCTCCGAACCTCATCAATGCCTTGGTTGCTACGGAAGACGAACGCTTCTTTGAGCACAGCGGGATTGATGCCCGCGCTTTAGCGCGTGCACTCTCTGGACTCGGCCGAAAGGGAGGTGGTTCCACGCTAACCCAGCAGTTGGCGAAGATGCAATTTAACGACCCTGCTCGAAATATTGTGGAGCGTATCGGACAGAAATTGGGTGAGTGGATCATTGCAGTACAACTTGAGAGAATGTACACCAAAGAAGAAATTATCGCTTTGTACCTCAATGAATTTGACTTCCTCTACCAAGCTGTTGGCATCAACTCTGCAGCCCGAGTATACTTTAATAAGAAACCTATTGACCTTCGGCTAGAAGAAGCAGCGATATTGGTAGCTATGGCCAAGAACCCTTCGCTATACAACCCTCGTCGCTATCCAGAGCGCGCAAAACAACGCCGTGACCAAGTCTTTGTACAGATGGTCAAGAATGGGTTGTTGACAGTCGAAGCTAAAGACAGCTTGAAGGGGTTGCCTATACAGCTAGAATTCCGACCACAGAGCCATACGGCTGGTCTTGCACCGTATTTCCGTGAGTACCTGCGCGGCTATATGAAAGATTGGATTAAAGACTATGAGAAGCGAACTGGAAATGAATTGGATCTGTATACGGGTGGCCTGAAAATTTATACTACAATCAATTCTATACTGCAGCGCAACGCTGAGGAATCCGTGCAAGAGCATATGAGCAACCTTCAGCGTATCTTCGATATTATCAAGGAGGATCGGAAATACGGTCCGTTCTATTTCGATAAAGACCCTACAGGGAACGTTCATAAGATTGTAGACCAGGCTATGCGCCGCACGCAACGTTACCGCGGCATGAAAAAACGCGGTGCTTCGATTGACAGCATCCAGCAGGTCTTCAATACGCCTATCCCGATGACTGTGTTTAGCTGGAACGGCGACATCGATACCACAATGAGTCCAAGAGACAGCATTATGTACTACAAGGGATTGTACCAGGTAGGAATGATGTCTATGGAGCCGCAAACCGGTTATGTAAAAGCATGGGTCGGCGGAAACGACTACCAGTACTTAAAATACGACCATGTCAAGCAGGGTAAGCGTCAGGTGGGCTCGACCTTCAAGCCGTTTGTCTATGCCTCAGCAATTATCGAGAAGAATTACAGCCCTTGTATGGAAGTGCCTAATGCTAAAATCTGTATTGAGCGCGGAGAATATGGGCTATTGGAAGATTGGTGCCCGTCCAATTCCGACGACGAATACGGTGGAACCAAATCCTTGAAGCACGCATTGGCCAACTCTATGAATACAGTAACCACCTTCCTGATGAAGCAAATAGGTCCGAAACCCGTGATTAAACTTGCGCGGAAGATGGGTATCACAGGGGATATTCCTGAGGTGCCGTCCATCGCATTGGGAACAGTCGACCTCAGTGTCTTTGAAATGGTTGGATCTTACACCACCTTCGCCAACAAAGGCCGCTATGTTTCACCGATTGTGATCACACGTATCGAAGATAAAAATGGAGTTGTACTTGAAGAATTTACCCCTGTCACACGCCAAGTGATGGGTGAGAAAGATGCCTATGCCATACTTAAACTCTTAATGGGTGTAACAGAAGACGGTACCGGTCAGCGCCTGCGCCACAACTACGGAGAAAAATTCTACCGCAACAATGCTGTGACAGGATATCCGTACGAATTCACCAACGAGATAGCTGGAAAAACCGGAACCACACAGAACAACTCTGACGGTTGGTTTATGGGTGTTGTCCCTAATTTAATTACCGGCGTGTGGACCGGCTGTGAAGACCGTTCGGCACACTTTGGCGGAGGCTGGGGAACCTACTACGGACAAGGGGCTACCGCTGCCCTACCAATCTGGGGAGTGTACATGAAGAAGAACTATGCAAATCCAGCATTAGGGATCAGCAAAGATCCGTTTGAGCGTCCTCAAGGGAAGCTCGACATCGATGTAGATTGTAATACAGCCATTTCCGATCTAGAAACCGGGGTGAATTACAACGAGGAATTCTAACCTATCGTTGACCGACAAGCAAAGGGACTCTAAGCACTTCAGGAATTAATTCTAACGGGACGTGTTCCACGACAAAACTCACGCCAATACCTTGATTAGCGAGTTGTAATCGCTTATAGCTATCACTATTGTTTCGTATAGAGGTTTGTACGCCTTTGAAGGTGCCGTACACCACAGAAGCTATGGTTCCGTATACTGCGATTACCGCGCCAACAACCATCCATGCAAGACCGGCCCAAAGGTCTGAAGAATTATTTGCTACCGCTGCTCCAACGCCAAAACAAGATAAGCCGGTTATCCATGAAATGGCCGTTCCTTTTCCAGCAACATCGAGCCCGGCTTGAATAGGTGTAAGTCCTGTGGAAAGTTCCTGAATCAATGGTTTTTCTACGACTGATTTTGGACCGAGATAGAGGTAACTCATATTGCCCGAGCTATCTGCCACGGCAGCATAGTAGAAGGTGCCGTACGTAGGAATAACAAGGTAATTGTTATCTGGGTTGAGCTCAAATTCTGCAAGCTTTCCTTCGTCGGTAATCATACTGACAACTTCTTGCCCTGGTTCTAGGATACCGGTAAGGTCGTAAATGGTAGGCGACATAACGCTCGCAGGCGTGTTGGCGAAAAGGCCTAAAGGCAGGAGTAAAAGAAGTAGCAGCTCTTTCATTGAATGACGTTTAGCACTAAAAGGTAACACATCCCTGACTTTTAAGTCAGGGATGTGTATTAATTCTCTTAGAACATTTCCATTTCCATCCCACCGCCCCGAGTAAAGCGTTCCATCTGGCGACGTTTGCGTTGCACTTCACCGAAGTTGTAGGTTAATCCTACCTCCACGACGCGGTTAATCCATCTGAATTGACCTACTGAGTAAAAGCCTGGGCCTCTAGTCTCGTAGTTCCAACCCATTGTGTTGAAAATATCTCGACAATTCACGCTTAGGTTCAAGCGGTCGTCCACAAAGCCCTGCTTAAAGCCCCCGCCGATGAAGTAGAAGGGTTTTCCAAAACCCTGCGCCATTACGCGACGGCTTCTGTAGTTCCCCATAATTTGGAGGCTCGCATTTTTCCAGAGCGGCGTGCTTACCATGCTGTTCAAGCCGTAGCCACTCCCTTGGTTGACCCAACCTTGGCCTCTGATATCTCCAGAAACCTGACTGTAGAAGTAGTTTCCCCCCAAAGAAAAAAATCCGCCTTTCTTACCTAACCGGCCACGGAAATTCATATCGAAACCAAGGTCTTCACCGCTGTTCAAATTCTGGTAGGTGGTCAAATTGACCCCGTTGCTGTCCACCTCTGAATACCATGTAATTAAGTTGCTTTTATCTCGGAAATACAGATTCGCAGTCAAAGTAGTTCCCTTTTTTAGAATTTGTGTGTAACCCATCTCATAGGCGCCTGTGAACGCTGGCAACAAATATGGATTTCCTGATCGTAAGTTAAACGGGTCGCCGTAATCAACGAATGGATTGAGCTGTCGCTCGCCTGGACGTTGAACCCTGCGCGAATAACTCAGGTTCAGTTCACGACCAGGAGCAATCTCGTAGGTAATAAACGCACTAGGATATACCTGGAAGTAGTTGTTGTAGAAGGTACTGTCTTGGGTAACCTGTCTTGCTGTAATGTTCGCTTGCTCGGCTCGGAGTCCCAGCTGAAAGCCCCAGGGTCCTTTTTTAAAGCCGTAGTTCGTATATACTGCAACAATGTCTTCACCGTACAGGAATTCGTTCTCGCTGCTGGCCAAATAGATTTCAGTGCTGTCGCGGATATCAATATTCGTGCGGTTGAAGCCGTCCAAGTCTTCGCGACTGATAATTTTGGCCCCTGCCTCTAGTTTTCTGTCGTCGTCCCACTTCTTAGTGTAATCTAAAATGCCGTTGAACTCCCACTGATTACCAATACTATTCGTACGGTATTTATCCGATGGAAACTTAAGCTCATTGAGCAAAGTGTCTTGAGTGAAGATCAATACATCATTATTGTTCCCGTCTGTGTAAGATAAACGAGCATTCCACTCCTCCCCTTTTCTGGGCTTGTAGTCGTAAATCACGTCGTAGCTGTTGTTCCAGCGCTCGCCTTGACGGTCACTGAACTGAACTAGGGTATAATCAAGATAGGGCGTGGTCCAATCTGTAGAATTATTACTTACGCGCGGACGTAAGCCTTGGTTTAAGGTACCCTGCACAGTAAATACGTGCTTAGTGCCGGGTGACCAATCAAAGCCTGCCTTAATGTTGTTTCCGTTGCGACCGCCATATCCATCTACTTCTTGATAAAAGCTCAAGGTATCTTCTCCCAAGAAGTTGTCTCTCAATGCCCAAGAGGAACGCGGATACTTGCCCAAACTGTGGCCTGCATTGATGAAGAAGTTTATATCGTCAACCTTGTAGTTGAGATTGATGCCTGCACGCACACGATCAGCGCCGCTGTAGGAGCTGTTTACTGAACCGTTGAGGCCCTGTAGGGCTGATTTCTTAAGGACAATATTGATCATACCGGCGGTACCGTCTGGATCGTATTTAGCCGATGGGTTCGTCATCACCTCTATCTTCTCTACACTATTGGCCGGCAGGCTCTGCAGCAGTGCACTTAGGTCTTCCCCTGTGAATCTTGATGGGCGACCGTCAATCATGATACGTACAGCTGAAGAGCCTCGAAGGGTAATATTTCCGTCCAAATCGAGCTCAACGGCCGGAATATTTTCTAGGATATCGGTAGCTGATCCTGTTTTGGAAAGGATAAGCTTTGAAGGATCGTATACTTTACGGTCAATTTCATTTGTCATGAATTGGCGTTCGGCTTCTACCACCACCTCTTTAAGTTCTACACCGGAACTTTGAAGACCTATCTTTCCTAGGTCTTTTTCAGTGCCGTCGCGTCCCAAGCGCACTTCTTGTCTATTGGTCTTGTAGCCCACAAAAGCAAATTCAAGGACATTGGGACCTAAAGTGATTTGCTCAACCTTAAACCGGCCTTTGGTATCAGTCATACCGCCAGTTACGATATTGGCATCCATTTTATGGGTAATCTTCACCGCAGCGTAGGGCAAGGGCTGGCCAGATTCAGCGTCCACAAGAGTTCCGGCGATAACGCCTATTTTAGGTAGTTTGGCTGGGTCAAAACCACCACGTCCGCCTGGCTGCTGCGCCAAAAGACCAAGGCTCATAAACAGTCCTAGGACCAATAGGGTAACTCTTTTCATCTCTTCTAGGAGAAGTATTTGAGTATCAGGTTTAACTATCATAAGAACTTTTGTGCGAATCAGCCACGAATTTAAACTAACTCTACCTGCCCAGAGCCTTAAGATGCGTGAAAATTACAACGAGTTAGTAACTGAGCGTTGGTTTTATTTTCAACCTAGAAAGTACCACCTGAAGCAGGAAGAAAAGCGCCGCTGCGAATATCTGGAAAAATATCACGTACATATGCGGGAAAGATTCGCTCTGAACGATGAGCGGATTGTCTACGATAGGCGGCTCCATCAGATACATATAGTTTCCTCCAGTAATGAAGTTCACCACCAAGGCTAGAAGCGCAAGCAATTGAATGCGACCAAAAGTTCTAAGCCACGCACCTTTCCGCAGTGCTTGCTTATGGCCAAAAATGATGTAAAATCCAATGGCTACAATAGAGGCATGGTTAAAGTGATAGTCGAAAATGTATACTGGATGCAGCCCGTGTGTAAATTCTGGTGTAATAAAACTTTGAAGTCCACCAACAATACCCATAAAAGTAACCATCTCTCCCATCCATTTCTTACGGGTAAGCAAATATCCAATGGCGAGCATACGCGAAAAGCCACACATGTGACACAGCAAACTAGTCGACCAAGAGGCCTCACCGCGAAACATACTTACGCCGGTCATTGCAAAATAAGAGGCAACCAAAAGGATAGCCCAGCCTATTTCGAAGTTCTTACGAATTCGAATACTGGCATTATTTGCGACGAAAATGGGAAAGAATATCATAAACAAAACTACTCCCCAGCCAATGAAATAAAGGGGGTGGTCTGAAGTTATTGCAACGTGCAAATCCATGTGTAAGTTAGTGTTAGTGCGTTGTGAGTATAGGCATTTGGAAAATTGGTTTCATCACGGTTTGCACTAAAATAAAAAAAGGTGACCAAAAATTGGTCACCTCCTTGCTTACAATTCAATGAAAGTGAATTAGTTATTGCCAAGGATTAGTGGCAAACCTTCGTCACCACCACCAACAACAATCACTTTGGCGTTCGGGCTTTCTGCCAAACGCAGCGTCGCTTCGATACCTTTATCTCTCAATACCTTGTCCGTCAAAGACTGGCTCAAGATGCGGTTTGCAGCTGCTTTACCTTCAGCTTCGATACGTTGGCGCTCGGCTTCTTTTTCTGCACGCGTCAAACGGAATTCGTACTCTAGGGAACTCTGCTCTTCTTGTAATTTACGCTCGATGGCTTGCTTGAGTTTCTCTGGAAGACCTACATCGCGAATCAAAACGGCATCTAGTGCAATGTTCTTTTCTTGGATGCGCGTCGCGGCTAGATCGAAAATCTCCGTCTGAATACTGTCACGCTTAGAACTGTATAGCTCCTCTGGTAAATATTTACCGATGACCTCACGGGTGGCAGAACGAATCTCAGGAATGACAATGCGCTCGTGGTAGTTCTCTCCAACGTTGTTATGAAGGACACCAATCTTTTCTTGAACAGGTCGGTAGCGGTAAGACAGTTCTGTACGGATTGTAAGACCGTTGGCACTCAACACCTCCATTACAGAGCGATCCTCTTGGATACGAGTTGAGTAGATGAACATTTTGTTCCAAGGTGCTATGATTTTCAAGCCTTGGCCGTAGACCTTGTCCTCGTTCAGTCCGGAAAACAGGTCGTACTGTACACCCGCCTCTCCTGCATCTATCTTTACGAAGAGACGCGAGGAAAAAACAAGGATAAATAGGAAGGCTCCAAAGGCAGGAATCAACCATTTTGGGAATTGTGAATTCATGGGCATGTTTTCTATTAGTTATAAAATGAATGTAGCAATTATCTGTCCAATTTTATCAGGATGTCATTTTGACTGATTTTTGGACATTTTTGGATGTTTTCGAGCATTATTGGCTCATTTTATCTCGTTTTTCACCTTTTTGACACTTTTTAGCTAAAAATATCTCCGAGCACTTCGAGGCTTTTGAAGCTCCCAAATCCGTCTAAGTGAATATTCATGAACCGGAGTAATCCTTCGAGCAAATCGCTACGCCCTTGTTTGGGGATATGAAGCGGCGAACTAAAGTCCCATTTTATGGCCGCAAGAAGGTAGGCCGTGGTTTGTTCGTCGAGGTAAGGATGGAGCAATGAGGGGTGGTCGAGAAAGAGTCCGTCTTGTAAATCAAAGTAACTACCGCTCTGCTCCTTTTGAATGTCAGGGGAGAACCCTAAATACAGCATCAACTTTGCCCAAATGCTCAGGTGAAATGCCGGCGGTACCTTCTCTAAGGTATCTAATGCAAGACAGGCTGAGCGGACAAAATCAAACTTTTCTCGGTTCTCAGTCTCCTCACGTAAGACCTTCCCAAATAGCTCTGTCAAAAACAAGGTTAAGGCATTGCGCACCGGATCGTAAGGGATGGCGGTGTAGGTCAGGTCCATCTTCGCCTCCTTGATGCGCTCGAGCTTGCCGTCTCCCTTATATGTATGCACAATATCTAGTAATGTAAGCGGCAAAAGCATGGAAGGGCGTACCGCTGATTTCTTTGAAGACACTGAATTAATGAGCACAGAAATAAGACCGAACTGATCGGTGTAGAGTCGAACGATACGCGAGGTGTCACCGTATTTCAGCGCACTTAAAACAATTGCTTTGCTCGAATGGTATTGGGCCATAAGGCTAAGTTAGCTAAAAGACCAAGACCCGCTCTAAGAGCGGTTCTTAGATGTGGGTCTTAATTTTTCTCGTTGCTACTCTTGAGCGGCTTCTTCTGCTTCCGCAGCGTCATTCTCAAGACTCTTGATCTTTAGGTTGCGGTACCACACGTCATCGCCGTGGTCTTGCAAAGCAATTCCTCCTTTGGTGTAAGTCCCGTAGCCGGCCCACTGGTGGAACTTAGAAGCGGCCACATCGATGCGCCACTGGTCGTCAAAAAGTTGACGGTCTACAGTTACAACGCCATTGAGAATCTGCGTAAGGTGCCCGTCTTGAACGATGATTTCAAACTTATTCCACTCGCCTGCAAGCTTTGATGCCGCCCCTGAAGCGGCATTGATGTCGTACAAATCTCCTGCGCGGTGTTTGTAGATGACAGCGTCTGGATGGCCTTCATTAGAGTCGGTACCGTTATCCAATACTTGCATCTCTAAACCGGACATCCAGCAATACGGATACTTCTCGGTGTCCTCGTGAATAAGATAAATGATACCTGAATTTCCACGTTCGGCTATTTTCCATTCGCCTTTAAAGTGAAAGTTCTCGAATTCGCGAAGCGAACTGTCAAAATCTTGGTAGACTATATCACCGCCGCCATTCGTTTGCCAATCTTCCTTGTTGCTCGCATCAAGATGTAGGGCTTCGTCTTGGATGACCCATGCCTTGCCTATTACTTTATCGCCATACTTACGGAAGTTCGCGGTACACTGCCCATCAAACATCAGCTCCCAGCCGTCCACAATCTCAGCGTCAGTGAGGGTATTGTGTTTCTGCTCTACCACTACAGCTTCGGTAGTTTCAGCTGGCGCTTCAGTGGCCGTATTGCATGATGCTATAAGCAATGTAACAAAACTTACTATGGTATATTTCATCACTTTCTAAATCTTTAATATGTAGCTGTCCACCATCTCAGTGGCGGCCGTAATGAGAACTGTTTTACTCAAGGCCTAGTGCTTTACGGTTGGCTTTAGTATCTACGCCTGTAGCTGCGAAGTCGTCGAAGGCGCGCGATGCGACTGGTATGATCCAGTTGGCGATGCGCTCTGCTCCCTCGCGCGCACCAAAAGCGGAATCTTTTAGGCAACACTCCCACTCCAAAACAGACCACCCGCCGTAGTCGTACTGCGCAAGTTTGGCAAAGATGGCCGGGAAGTCAATCTGCCCATCGCCCACGGAACGGAATCGGCCCGCACGCTCTATCCAAGGAAGGTAGCCGCCATAGGCACCGGTTCTTGCATCTGGGTTAAATTCTGCGTCCTTCACGTGGAAGGCTTTGATGCGTTCGTGATATAAATCAATGTATCCGAGGTAGTCTACGCCTTGTAGCACAAGGTGTGATGGATCGTACAACATATTGGCGCGGTTGTGACTACCTACTTCATCCAAAAATCTTTCAAAAGTGGCACCATCGTGTAGGTCTTCTCCAGGGTGAATCTCGTAAGCGAGGTCTACGCCGCAGTCCTCGAAGTGGTTGAGTATGGGCATCCAGCGCTGGCCCAATTCTTTGAAGGCTTCTTCCACCAATCCTTCCGAGCGTTGAGGCCACGGGTAGAAGTACGGCCAGGCGAGGGCGCCTGAAAAGGTAGGGTGTGCTGTGAGGCCGAGGCGCTGAGAAGCAATTCCTGCGAGTTTAACTTGGTTCACGGCCCAGGCAGTGCGCGCCTTGCTATTGCCGTGCACCTCAGCGGGGGCGAATGCATCAAACTGTGAGTCAAAGGCTGGATGAACAGCGACCAATTGGCCTTGTAAGTGCGTGCTTAATTCCGTGATTGCGATGCCGTACTCAGCAGCCACGCCTTTTAATTCATCAGCAGCATCTTGGCTAGCAGCAACCTTTTCAAGGTTTATAAATCGAGCGTCCCAAGAAGGAATTTGAATGCCTTTGTAGCCAAGATGCGCCGCCCATTTACAAATGGATGGCCATGAGTTAAAGGGAGCAAGGTCGTCTGCGAATTGCGCCACAAAAATGGCGGGTCCTTTCAGCGTTTTCATAGTGCTGTGTATTTTTCGTTCCCTGCATTGTTCTCCACAATGGCCTCGATGAATTTCATTCCACGAATGCCATCTTCAATGCCTGGATAATCTAAATTTTCGTCTTTCTCCGTACCTAATTCGCGTGCTCTTACGTGAGCGGCGAAATTCTTGTACAAATTGGCAAAGGCCTCCAAATAGCCTTCTGGGTGCCCGGGTGGTACGCGATGGTTGACCAAGCTAAATTCTGATGTTCCTGGGCCTCCAGTGCGTAATACTTGCATCTGAGCATCCAACGGCATCATCGTTAATGTATTGTTATCTTTCTGCTCCCAGCAGAGACCGCCCTTTTCTCCAAATACACGGACTTTGAGGTTGTTCTCTTCACCAGCTGCAATCTGAGTAGCCATCAAAACACCCGTTGCGCCTGAAGAGGTCTTGAATAGTACTGCACCGTCGTCGTCCAATGCACGACCGTCGACCACAATATTCAGCTGCGCACATACTTCAGTGATGATTTCACCCGAAACATATTCAGCCAAATTGAAAGCATGAGTTCCGATGTCGCCCATCGCACCAACCTTTCCGGATTTTGAAGGATCCGTGCGCCAAGCGGCCTGCTTCTGCCCCTCGCTTTCTAAGAAGGTAGACAACCAACCTTGCGGGTACTCGACATATATCTTGCGAACCTTCCCCAAAGCGCCCGAAGCAACCTGATGTTTGGCCTCTTTAACCATAGGATACCCTGTGTAAGTGTGGGTTAGACAAAACAATCCTGAAGCCGCAGCAACCGCTTTCTCGATGGCATAAGCCTCCTCCATAGAGTTACAAAGCGGCTTGTCTAAGACAACGTGGTAGCCGGCTTCCAAAGCAGCAATTGTTGGTGCTGCATGCACATAGTTGGGCGTAGTAATCATGATTACCTGAACGCGTTCATATTCTGGACGGTCCAATTCTTTTTCGATCAACTCCTTCCAGCTCCCATAGGCTCTGTCTTCTGAAATACCGAGCGTGCGCGCCGTTTCCAAACACTTTTCTGGTTTGCTTGAGAAGGCACCGGCAACCAAATCATAGTCGCCGTCCATACGTGCAGCAATGCGGTGAACACCGCCAATAAAACTTCCTGGACCGCCGCCAATCATTGCGGCTCTCAATCTGGCTTTCATAGGTATATGATGCGTTTAGAATTGCAAAGTAGCCATAAATGTCCAAAACAGACTTCTCACTAAGGTGTTGAATTTACGAGGATTCAGAGCTCGCAAAATACATCCTGTTACCTGTAACACATTTGCAAACATCTTAAAGTTAGAAAATGTATATTGTACACTTGTAGCACTAACAAGCTTTCTAACGATGACTAATACGTCGAACAGAAGTGCACTATTTACAGCCAGCTGTGCAAGTCTTTTGGTTACCAGTTTGAGTTTTGGAATCCGAGCCGGGATTTTGGGCGATCTGGGAGTAGAATTTCAATTAAATACCAGCGAACTCAGCCGTATAGCAGCTACAGCATTCTGGGGATTCCCAGTTTCTATGATCATTGGAGGTGCTATTGTGGACAAGGTCGGTATGAAAAATTTGATGCGCCTTGCCTATCTGGGCCATTTCGCTGGAATCCTAATCACCATCTTTGCAGGGGGCTTTTGGACCTTGTGGACATCTACTCTTTTAATTGGCCTAGCCAACGGTATGGTGGAAGCAGTATGTAACCCGTTGGTCGCTTCAATTTACCCTGAAGAGAAGACCACGAAGTTGAACCAGTTCCATCTTTGGTTTCCGGGTGGTATTGTTATTGGGTCATTGGTCGCCTTTGCTTTTGGGAAGGCAGGCCTGAATTGGCAACTGATGATGGCGGTGATGTTGATCCCAACCATCTGGTACGCCATTCAAATGGAACGCCTTGAATTTCCAGTTACAGAACGTGTGGCCAATTCCATTTCGGACAGCGAAATGTGCCGTGCGCTATTAAATCCATTATTTATCATCATAACCATTGCCATGTTTGGGACCGCTATTTCGGAGCTCTTCATCAACCAGTGGATGGATGTACTACTTCGCAGCGTCAGCGATAATGCCATCCTTATTCTTTTAATCACCTCCGGTGTAATGACCTTAGGTCGTGGTATGGCCGCTCCAGTCGTGAACAGATTCTCGACTACAGGTATGCTTTTGTTTAGCGCCGTATTCACCACCATCGGTCTGTTCATGATGTCGTCGATAGACGGAAATATGGTGTTCTTAAGCGCGGTCATCTTCGGTATTGGTGTCACCTACTTCTGGCCAACGATGATCGGCTTTGTTGCGACCTACTTACCAAACACGGGTGCCGTTGGTATGGCGGTGATTGGTGCAGCAGGAATGTTTGCCGTTTCCATCTATACGCAGATTATGGGGGGCTATTACGATGGACTTATTTCAAACTTAAGTGAGGTTGAAGCCGGACGCGCCGTCATTAAGACTACACTATATATACCATTTGCCCTAATTGTGATTTTCGCAGGAATTCATTTTTACATAAAAGGCAAGCAAGAAGCTTAATTCCTAGGAGCTTGGATCGCAGAACGCATATAAAATCCTTGATGAGCCTGGCAGCAGCGACTGCGCTGCCTTCGCATATTTATGCTTCGGAGTCCCTGGCGAGTAGTCGCTCATCTCGTCACTTCGGATACAAACGCAGTGTAAGCCACTGGACCGTATCGGATTTGGAGTGGGAAGAACTGTGCCCATGGCTCGCCGGTCAAGGCATTGAAGCTATTGATTTGGTGGGACCCGAAAATTGGCATCATTTAAAGAGGCACGGATTGGACAGCTCGATGTGCAATGGTGCCGAACTTAACCTAATGGACGGCTTCATCCACGAAGAATTTGAAAGTGTGCTTCACCAAAGGTATATGGAGATGATTCCTCGTGTGGCCAAAGCAGGCTACCAAAATTTGATCTGCTTCAGCGGCAACAGACGTGGGCTTAGTGAAGAGGATGGGCTACAGCAAGCCGTGCAGGCCCTGCGGCCATTGGTACAACTAGCCGAAGAGCACAGCGTTGTCTTGCAGATGGAATTGTTCAACAGCATTGTGGATCACCCGGACTACATGGCGGATTCGTCGCGCTGGGGGATTGCGCTCGCAAAGGAATTGGCCAGTCCATCCTTCAAACTGCTTTACGACATTTATCACATGCAAATCATGGAGGGCAACCTGATCCAGAACATTCAGGAGAATCATAACTTCTATGGCCATTATCACGTCGCTGGCGTGCCAGGAAGAAATGAGCCATGGAACGACCAAGAAATTAATTATCCCGCCGTCATGGAGGCTATAAATAAGGTAGGTTTCGATGGTTACGTCGCGCTCGAATACGTGTTTGCTCATCCCATTAAAGAGAGTATGCAAAAAAGCTATAATGAGTTTATAAAATAACCCCAGAAACAATGGCAGAAGATAAAATGCGCTATGACGCGATTGTTGTCGGTTCGGGAATTACCGGCGGTTGGGCAGCAAAAGAGCTGACTGAAAAGGGTCTGAAGGTCTTAATGCTCGAACGCGGCAGAAATTTAGAGCACATTAAGGACTATACGACCACCAACATGGACCCGTGGGAGTTCCCACACCGTGGCAAGCCAACTACAGCGCAGAAGGACCGCAATCCAGTGTTGCGCCGAGATTATCCTTTGAATGAGTTAAACCCACAATTCTGGGTAGACGATCAGGATTGTCCCTACACAGAGAAAAAGCGCTTTGACTGGTACCGTGGGTACCATGTAGGAGGCCGCTCATTGACCTGGGGCCGTCAGAGCTACCGTTGGAACCGAGAAGACTTTCTGGCCAATGCCAAAGAAGGTGTTGGAACACCGTGGCCCATTGGTTATGACGACCTGGCTCCTTGGTACGAGCATGTTGAACGCCATGCCGGTTTAAGTGGTTCGCACGAAGATATGGATGTGCTTCCTGACAGTTTGTATTTGCACGCGATGGAACTTAACTGCGTAGAGCGGACAGCGGCAGACCGCATCCGTAAGGCCTTTGACGAAAAGCGTCGTTTGATCATCGGACGTACATCAAACATCGCCGTGCCGCACAAGGGACGCGCAGGATGTCAATACAGAAACAAATGTTGGTTGGGCTGTCCGTACGGCGGCTATTTCAGCACACAGGCTTCTACCCTTCCTGCAGCCATGACGACAGGTAATTTGACCCTACGTCCACACAGTATCGTGAAGGAACTCATCTACGACAAAGACAAAAAGCGCGTAAAAGGTGTTGAAGTCTTGGATGCAGAGACTAATATGACCTATGAATTTACCGCACCAGTGGTTTTCTTAAATGCCTCGGCCTTGAACTCAACATGGGTGCTCATGAACAGTGCCACCGATGAATGGGAAGGCGGATTGGGATCTAGCTCAGGGGAGCTTGGCCATAATCTAATGGACCACCACTTCCGTGTAGGTGCATCCGGAACCTGGGAAGGCGACCAGGACAAATACTACTTCGGTGGACGGCCTACAGGCTTCTACGTCCCTAGATTCCGCAACTGGTATGGCGATAGGCGCGATTACTTGCGCGGCTTCGGCTACCAAGGATCAGCGTCACGTGGCGACTGGCGGCGTGGTGTTCGTGAGATGGGCATTGGGGCCAATTTCAAAGATTCCATTCGCAAACCGGGGCCTTGGACCATGGGTATGACAGGCTTCGGTGAGGTACTCCCGTACCATGAAAATAAAATAGAACTCGACCGTTCGAAAAGGGATAAATGGGGCCTACCTGTACTTTCGTTTGATGCTGAACTCAAAGAAAACGAGAAGAAAATGCGCGTAGATATGGCACAGGATGCTGTTGATATGCTGGAGGCGGCAGGCTTCAAGGACGTCTACCCGTGGGAAAGCGATTATGCCCTGGGTATGGGTATCCACGAGATGGGTACGGCACGTATGGGTGCAGATGCTTCGAACTCTGTCTTGAACAAATGGAACCAAGTATGGGATGCTCCTAACGTCTTCGTGACCGACGGTGCAGCGATGGCGTCGGCTTCTTGTGTAAACCCTTCGCTAACCTATATGGCAATGACTGCTCGCGCAGCCGACTATGCTTTTAAGGAATTGAAAAAAGGTAACCTTTAATCCACAGCGCAATGGAACAACAAAAATTGACTCGTAGACAAATGGTACAACGTATGGCTATGGCCATCGGAGGTACCCTGGTAACACCAACCGTATTGTTGGAGAGCTGCTCTTTTGATCCAGATACTACAACTGCTGGACCTCTGCGCCTCGCGATGCTCGACGCTATTGCGGAGACCATCATCCCCCGCACGGCAACGGCTGGTGCCCGCGATGCGAAGATTGGCGCGTTTATTGACGTGATGATTCGCGATTGCTACTATCCAGACATGCAAGAGAAATTAAACTCAGGCATCAAGGAAATCGCCGTGGAAGGTAAAAGTGCTATTGGCCGTCCGTTTGAAGAAGCGACTCAGATGGAACGTGAAGAATTCCTGAACGCTTTTGACGAAGCAGCCCAAGCGGACCGGGATCACTTCTTTCGAACTCTCAAAGAGTTAACCCTTCTCGGCTACTTCACCTCAGAAGAAGCGGCAAGAGATGGTGTCATTAACTACGAATCTATACCGACAAAGTACGACCCGTGTGCACCTGCGGATGAGAATACGCAGGTATTTTACTCCAATATTTAATAAATAAGTTGAATGATACTCTGCTTTAGTTGAAGTGGTCTAAAGATGTCATTAAGCGTTGTGATATATAGGCGTTCGTAGACCTGCATACGCTTAAACTTGATACAGTATCAAAAGTCACATCTTGAATTTAATTGCCCTATTCTCTTCCCAACTTATCTCCATAACTCGCTGTATATACTTTGAGATGATTCGAAAACAAGCGCAGCGCGCAAAAACAGCGTAGAAATGGAATGTAATTTTTGGTTAACAACTTGGTTTACATAAGATTAATTACCGCTCAGTTGGATGTAAATTAGTACTTTAAAGACGACCCAAAACAAACACGTCTTTAAGCGATAATTTATGAGACAAAGGTTCCTCTATTCCTTGGTCACCGTGCTGATAAGTTTAGGACTGTCCGCACAGACCACTTCCCTAGCCGGCCAAAGCCTCGACTTTAGCGCACCGTTGACCGCCAACCCATCTCTAATTGCTGGCGGAACCTGTGTGTACGACAATGTATTTACCGTAGGAGCCAACTCCTATGACGCCATTGTCCGAATCGAAACGATTAACAACGCACTGATCAGCGATTTCGACAATACCTCGACCACCAACAGCAACACCGCAGCCCACTTCTCGCCAGAAGTACTTTGGACCGCCGCAGGTAGCATTGACTATTCCATAACCTTCGTCGAAGACGGCACAGCGGCTGCACCGGTTCTGGTAAACATTGGGGACTTTCACCTCAGCGCTTGGGACCTTGACGGTATTGGGCCTGCAGGAGTGTACTTCGAATCCGATGGTGTCGATAGTTATAGTCTAGGCGCTCTGAGCTTCTTGAGCTACACCACTTCAGGTGCTGGCAATGGACGCTTCACAAACAGCGCAACTACATCGAACACCACCGGAACAGACGGCCGCTCAAGGGTTACAGTAAGCTATGCGAGCACCAATCGCATCGACTTTTCAATCGGTAGTGCCAGCGCTGGCAATAAAACTTACCTTATTTCCAGTGCGAACCCAAATTCTTGGTTCCCAACTACAGAAGTTTCAACGTCCTTTCCAACGCTGACCACCTATACTTCCCTAAGCCCATTCTTTACCTGTGATGCGGCCGCCTCCGCCGCGCAAACTTTCTTGGTAGAAGGACGCAACCTCACTGGAGCGCTCACCCTTAACGCGCCAAGCGGCTATGAAATCAGCAACCAAAGCACCGCTGGCTGGACGACTTCACTAGTCATTAATGCAGATTCCACCGGCCGGATGGATACCACCGTTTATGTACGCATGAACGGTAGCACCCCACTAGCTAATGTAACCTCCATCGCGATAAGCACCCCTGGGTATAGCGGATCAAGCGTAGCGGTAAGCGGGACTAAAGGCGGCACCTTAAATGTATCAAATTTTGCCGGCACCAACCCAAATGCCTGTGGCGCAAGTGACGGAAGCATTACCTTCAACATTGAAAATGTCGCCGACGGGTCTTACCCCATCTCCTACCAAGGCGGTATGGATACAGCCACTGTGTCTGGGGGTGTCGCAACCATTTCAAATCTCGAAGAAGGCCATTATTTAGATGTCGTGCTTACGGATAGCTCGGGCTGTTCTACAGAAATGGGGAAAAACATCACGCTAAGTGAACCAATCGACTTTACCGTCAACTATTCACCTACTGACAAGGACCTTTGTATCGGCAACACCACCACCTTTGGGGTTATTACCACGGGAACAACAGTAACCTATCAATGGCGCAACTTCGCAGCCAATAGCTGGGCCAATCTGACCGGCGCAACACTAACCACCTACACCACTGCATCGCTTACAGACACCGCATACTTCGACGTACGTGTTACTTCAGCCGCAGGCTGTCGTTGGACGGCGCCAAGAGTAGCAGCCAACGTACACGGCCTTCCTACAGCGGCGCTCGTAAGTACTCCAGCGAGCTGTCCAGGTACTGCCGATGGAGCCATCGACCTAACGCAAAATAGCGGCCAGCTGCCAATGACTTACCAGTGGAGCAATGGGTTCAGTACGGAAGACCTCAGTAACATCCCTAGCGGTTCGTATACGGTGACTATGTTGGATCCTATCGGATGTGAGGGTAGCGCCTCCATTACTGTGAGCGATAGTGACGGCGTAGCGCCAATAGTATATGCGAAGGATATCACCATTGCTCTAGATTCCTTAGGACAAGTGAGCATCACAACGGCAGATATAGATAGCGCTAGTAGCGACAACTGTAACCTAGACTTGAGCATTAGCGATTCCATTTGGAACTGCACTCAGATAGGCGCCGATACGATCATGCTGATTGGTACAGACGGCAGCCAGAGCGATACAGATTTAGCGGTAATCACCATTGTCGACCTAAGCGCACCACAAATCACTTGCGGCGCAGACACGACCATTTACACCGCATTAGATACTTCAGGAGCCCCCTACAACTGGGCAGCGCCGATTTTGTATGACAACTGTGGTGTGGATTCGAGCTGGTCTTCCGACAGCAGCGGCGCTTGGTTTGCTATTGGCATCTACGACATCTACACCTACGCAATAGATGCATCAGGCAACTTAGATTCTTGCAGCTTCACGTTAACTGTAGCAGATAATCTAGCACCAAGCTTCACGAGCTGTCTATTGGATACCACTATGTATGCAGATGCCTTGAACTGTGGGGCTAATTTAACCTGGACCACACCAACAGCTAACGACAACAGCGACAGTATCTTCTACACCAGTACAGATACTTCCGGTGCCTTCTTTATTGTGGGTATAGATACCGTAATGATCTTCGCCCACGACCTCAGTGGAAACACCGATACTTGTTCGTTTATCGTAACCGTCATCGATACCATTGCGCCTTCGTGGACTGGTAGTTTAGACACCCTAATAGTTCAAGCCGGTATGGATACTTGTGGCCTGTTCAGCGACAGTGTGAGCCTAACAGCCCCTCCTATTGTAGAGGCCTGCGGCATCGATACTCTCTACAACAATGCCGATACTTACTACGCACTTGGATCGCACGACATCTACTGGTTCGTTACGGACGTTCACGGCAACACCGATAGCATTCTTCAAAAGCTCGTTATCGAAGAAACCGTTGCGCCAGAAATCTACTGCCCGGGCGATACCTTAGTGTTCGCCGCCGCCGCAGATAGCACCTGGACACAAGTCACTTGGACCGGCGATAGCGTTTGGGACGTCTGTGGTATGGATACCTCTTATTTCTCACTCGCCAACGGCGGCTACCTTCCGCTAGGCTTCTTTAAGATCGATTTCTTCGCCTTTGATGTAAGCGGAAACAGCGATACCTGTAGTTTCTTTATCGACATTCTAGACACCACAGCACCAGCCTTTGTAGGTACATTGAGTGATACCACGCTCTACACCACACAAGACAGCTGCTCCGTGTACTACGCGTGGATACAGCCAACTATTGAGGAGAACTCGACTAATTTCACATCAACTTCGAACGTAGCAGCACCAAACGGAAACTTTGGTATCGGCACACACACCGTTTACTACACTGTAATTGATGCTGCCGGTCTTTCCGATTCCATTGGCTTTACCATAACCGTAGTTGACAACCTTGGTCCTGCGCTTTACACCAACACCCAGTCGCTTACCCTAGACAGCGACGGCTTCGCCACCCTCTCCGTAGCACAAGTGGACAGTGGGTCGTTCGACTGTAGCGGGATTGATACACTCTGGATTACCCAAGAGCTTTTTGTATGTACAGACGTAGGTTCTCCAGTAGTTTGGTTCCACGGGATTGACAGCTTGGGCTACCACGATAGTGTTCAAGTACCACTTACCGTCTTACCAAACCCTGCAGGTGTTATCCAAAGCATATTGGCTACTACCGACGTTCTCTGTTTCGGGGACAGCAATGGTACAGCAACAATCGGTGCTACGGGCGGTAGTTTGCCGTACGCTTACAGCTGGACGACAGGAGATACTACCCAAAGCATCTCAGGTTTGGCAGCAGGCACGTACAACTACCACGTCAGCGACACCAATGGTTGTGTATTCCAAACCAACTTCACGATTGGCTCACCAGCGGCACTAACCATTAGCCACAACACTTCAGATTACAACGGATACGGCATCAGTTCTGAAGGTGCTAATGACGGATCCATCGACATCACCGTAGGTGGTGGTGCGACACCATACAGCTACAGCTGGAACAACAATGTAACCACGGAAGATCAGAGCGGCCTCAGCGAAGGCACCTATATCGTCATCGTAACCGATACCAACGGCTGTTTCATCTCAGATACTATCACCCTGTCTGAACCGGACGAGCTCAGCGTAGATGTCATCGTATTAAGCGATAACATCTGTCCTGACGATAACGATGGTATTATTTATGCCGGTTTCAGTGGAGGTGTAGGTCCAATGACCATCACTTGGCTCAACGGATTTTCCGGCGATACTCTCACCGGATTGAACAGCGGGCTGTACATCGTCACCGTAGTAGATACCAACGGTGCATTTGCTACCGACAGCGCCTACATCATCTCTTACGATGAAGATTGTGACGGCATCCTCAACGATGACGAGGGCGGCATCCCTGGCGGCGGAGGGGGTATGGCGGATACAGACGGAGACGGCATCCCAAATCAGCAGGACAGCGATAGCGACGGCGACGGTATTGCCGATGCATTAGAGTACGACACCAACGGCGACGGCATCCCTTTCGACGATTGTGACGGCGACGGCATCCCAGACTTCTTAGATGCTGACCTATGTGCACCAAAACCGGCAACCGTAATGACGCCAAACGGCGACGGTCGCAATGACTTCTGGGAGATACCAGAACTACTGCAGTACCCAAATACTTCCGTGCGCATCTACAACCGCCACGGTATCTTGGTGTACTTCAGCGATAACTACGCCAACGAATTTAACGGCAACGCGAACGTACAGACGTACCTCACAAACGATAAACGCGAGCTACCTACAGGTACTTATTATTATTACATCCTATTCGGTGGAACCGATTTGACCATGAATGGATACCTCTTTATTAACAGATAAGATCATGAGTAACCCAATGACATTTTTCAAGCAAATGCGTTCGGCACTCCTCGTGTGTCTCCTCGCAAACGGACTTTGGGCGCAGCAGCACCCGTCCTTAGACAATTATCTATTTACCCCCGTGGCCATCTCCCCCGCCCACGCAGGAATGCAGAACCAAGACGTTATAAGCTTGGTCGACGCACAGCTAGTCGGAGTCCCAGGAGCACCACGCACGGGCATCCTATCGGCAGATTTCAGAACACTGAAAGGCCTCGGGTTGAACCTTACCGCCATCACTGATGCGGTAGGCCCGATGAGCACAGGACAGGTTGCCCTCAGCACCGCCTACCACCTTCCGGTAAGTGAAAATATGACTCTGAGTACCGGTATTCGAACTACTGTCGGCCGCACTACCGTCGATCTCAGCAATGAAGTTTACTACGACCAGCTCGACCCGAGCATCTATACCTTGGCTGGACCGTTCATTGCAAATATCGACCTCGGAACTACCCTCAACGGTAAAAACTCCTACTTCGGTCTGAGCTATAAAAACGTCAATCGTGCAGAAATTTACCAGAGCAACTATACCGCTCAAATCCTCCACGTATTTGGCGGCTACAGTAAAGCCCTAAAGAATGGCTGGACAGCTCGCACAAGCTTCCTCGCTACTGGAACGACCAACAGCCCTGCGGACTTAAACTTCCACCTGTTTATGGATTACAACCAGAAATGGGGTATGGGGCTTCACTACAGCCCTGAAGACGAAATGGGTATGATGATGAAAATCAGCACTGCCAAAGACTGGAACTTGTACTACCAATACAACTTCCCGCTCACCGACCTCGTTTATGTAACGCGCAGCAGCCATGTGATGGGCTTCGCATTCAACATAAGCAACAAGGCGACGTCACTAACCTCTCCAAGATTCTTCCTATGATGCGCACGAAATACACCTTCTCGTTCCTTGTTGGTGCATTGTTATGCGCCGCGACGCTGCAGGCACAGATTTCTCTAGACCTGCTCAATACGCCAGATTCTTTGCAGGTCGATATAATGGGTGACCCAACGGCCGAAGACTACGGCGCTGTGCCTTACGGCAACAACCATATACTCTTCAGCTCAAACAGAGACGCCACAGCACTTACACCGAAAGATCCAAAGAGCAACACGCCGCTTCCTTCGCTATACCTTATGCGTCTAAGCGACCGCAAGGTGACCGCATACAAGGGCAACGAAGCAATAAACGATCTCAAATACTATGTAGGTCCTGCGGCCCTTCTACCAGATAGCTCAGCCATAATAATGAACCACAGCCGTCAGAAACCAGACAGTAAAGGAAACGTGAAGATAACCCTGAGCCAATTCTCATTCATTGGCGCAGGCAACAGTGAACTCCCATTCATCGACCCGGCTGCCAACTACGTACACCCATTCTTTAACGAGGAGAACTACACCCTATACTTCGCCTCAGATGTTGAACACGCAGGCAACTATGACATCTACCAAAGCACCCTAAGCTTTGACGGTGTATGGAGCCAACCTTCGGCAGTCGTCAATGTAAATACAGAGGCAAGCGAGATATTCCCGACACTACTCCCGGGGCAAATTATGGCCTTCTCAAGAGTCACACGCAACTACGGCCTACAGCTGCATGCCATCGCCCCTGGCGACACAGCAGCCACTGCCTTAGCTATCAACGGCCGCGGCGACGATATGGGATTGCTACAAATCAACGATAGCACCTTTATGGCGGCCCAAGGCAAGCGCAAAGGCAGCGTATCCAACTTTATGTTCTACACGCCACTTCCGGAACCAGCCCCTGTCCTATCAGCAGAGGAAGAGACAGACAGCACGGCAACCGAAAGCACCGCCATAGGAGCCAAAGAAGAAGAAACAGACGCCACATCTGCCCTAACCACTGAAACAGAGGAAAGCGAAGCTTCAACGCCGAAAAAAAACACTTGGGTCACCGACGAAACCCTAGAACCAGGAACGTTAAAAGGCTACAGCATTATTGTGGGCGGTTTTTTAAAACGCAAACTTGCCGATAAGTTCTTGGAAGAGATTTCAAAGGATTGGGCCTCTGAAGCCTTCTTATCACGCTACAACGATAAATACTATGTAGTCCACAGCATGCACAAAAGCCGTACAGAAGCCAGCGCCACCAAAGCCTCAATTAACGACAAAGGTAACCGCGCTTGGATACTGAGCACGGGCTTACAAAGCTTGTAGGTTAAGATCAAGAACTAGGGATGGTCGCAAAACGGTTTTAGTTCGATTTTACAACATAAACCCACCCTGGGTTGGCAAGGTGGGTCCACTTTGAAACTCTAAACTTAACTTAGCTATTCATTCAATGCAGTCAATGCTGCAGTGAAGTCACCGTAGTTTTGTTGGTACAATAATTTACCGTCGGCATCAAAGTCAAACGAGCTATACAATGGAATAACCACTGATGTAGCTTCAGTAGAATCTGTTGAGCTCTTAGTTACTTTCCACTGACCGTAATAGCGAACTGAACCATCTACTTCATTCGTCTGCGGATTCACCCCAGGCAAGAGTCTTAATTCAGTCAGTAGTTCAGCATCATACTTCGCCCACCAGTTAGGGCGGTTTGCTTTAAACTCTTCCAAATTCGTTGAATCCCCCGATGGGTTCATGCTAGTTTGAGCGCTAATGAAGTCGTCACTGTAGTGACTGTAATCTGCCACCTCGTTCTGAAAATCACTCAATACAGCTCTCACAGTTACACAGTTTGCTTCAAAAATTGCGCTCACATCAGGGCCTCCTTCGGGCACTTGACAAGCCGCTGCTGCCAATCCAATCGTTGCGACTAAAAGTATCTTTTTCATAATTAACTGTTTAAATAAATTCCAGCAGCAGTAAAATCACCATAGTACATCTGTATAGTAATCTTGCCCTCCTCGTTCAAATCAAAAGTCTGATACATACGCACCACAACCGTGCGCTCTTCAGATGAATCCGTGGCTGCTTTGCTAATTTTCATGGGCGCATAATAGCGAACACTGGCATTAGGCTCTTGTGTTTCTGAATCTACCCCGGGAAGAAGCACTGGATCTAATAGAAATTGAAAGTCATATTTGCTCCATAGATAAGCGTCTTCTGCCATTAGATCTTCTAAGCGCAGGGTATCAGGTGAACCATTAAGGTTTGTGTTAACCATGAAAAAATCATCAGCATACATGCTGTAATCTTGATTCTCACTAATAAATCCGGCGTTATTGGCACGAATAACTTCGCAGTTTCTAGCAAAGCGTTCATCTAATTCAGCGCTTTCATTGGAAACACATGATGAAAGGTGAAGTCCAGTGACTACTATACCTAGCCATAAAAGTGGTTTATAGTTCATCTGCGCGTTCTTTAGAAGAGGTCCAATTATTATCAGTTTCATAAGCTTTCATATACATCTCCTTCGCCATAGCAGTATCGCCTGCTGCGAGATAATAATCTGCATAAGAGTCATATGCGTTCGCAACCTCTGGGTGCACACGCAGGAAGATTTCGAAGTGTTGCTTAGCCTTGTCCATATTGCCTGCCGCCATGTACTTGTAGCCCATCATATTATTGACTCCACCATTTTCTGGTAGGCGTGCCCACGCATGTCTCATAATATCCAAAGCGCGATCCGCATCTTTTTCACCCCAAGCATACCATGTGCGAATCATAGGATCTACAGGCGCAAAAAGTAAGGCTTGCTCCATATGCATGTTGGCCTTTTCACGATCGGTTGTGTATGATAGGATGAAGTGCTTCTCAGCTCTACTCGCACCGTCTAGTTTCGATACTGCTGCAGTATGTGCTGCAGTAAAGTTTTCGACGTCTTGATTCATCCAATAGTAATGAAGCTGGCCAAGGTGTGCAGTAGCCCAAGAAG
This sequence comes from uncultured Cryomorphaceae bacterium, assembly GCA_913049845.1. GTDB lineage: Bacteria > Bacteroidota > Bacteroidia > Flavobacteriales > Schleiferiaceae > UBA10364. The sequence goes on along the minus strand of CAJWZE010000004.1, from coordinate 18,770 downwards.
GGTCTGCGGCCACCAAAGAATCTGAAAGTTCTAAAGCGCGCTTGTTGTCTAAATTCATCATGGCATTACGCATCTCGTTGTAAGGCTCTAAACCACCTTCAATTTCGTTGCTTGGCCATAAGAACCCCCAAGCCAATTCTGAATTGTCCGCACCCATAAAGCGTGCCCACTTCATTTGACCGTCTTCTTTAGTAACCACTCCTGAGAAATTTCTATACGTCGTATTTACACCAGTAATATACCACTGAATAGTTCCCATGACGTTAGCGTGAGTACCCATCATGTACACGTCGTGTAGAGTTACTTTGATTGAGTCTTCGTAAAAGAAACTCCCATCATCATTAGGGTCTTTCTCATAGTCCCGCGGTATGTTTTTCCAAACAGGATTATTCCAAACCTTTAGGTCGTCCGACAAGCCAGCATAATAAGGCTCAACAGCATCGGCATAGCCGATTTGGTTTTCAATGTGCGAGGTGGCAAACTCCCTTACTTCTTCCTCGCTTAAACTAGGTTGCATGCAACTCACTAAGAGCGAACCGCACAACCCAATGACTATATAATTCTTCATAATTGTTTAGTTTATTGTTAATCTACCCAAAGGACTTCTCTTGTAATTTTCCCATCATTATTGAACGAATGGCTGAGATGTAAAAAGACCGTGTCCTCTTCACCGGTTTCAGTGCTTACAAAAGTATGGTTCCACCAAGAGAGAATCTCCCAGCCGCCTTCACCTTTCTCGTAGTAAATAGCATCTGGATATCCGTACACATTCATCTTTCGTGAACTTGTCCCTGTGATACCTGCCGACCAAGTTTCTTTTCTAAAGGCTAAATCTTTATCTCTGTAGCCGTCTCCGTCGCCCAATCTGTGGAACTTACAGTCTTCAGCAAAATGTGTTGCCATTGCATCGGCATCGCCTGCTTCCCAGCCAGCAACAATCTCTTTCAAGATTTCTATGAAAGGGTGTTCGTCAAAAACACGTCCATTTCTATGCAAGCCAAAAGATTCTTGAATCTGTGCGCCAAGCGTCTCACGGTCAAAGTAGTTAACCGTCATTGTAATTTTACCATCTTCATTCACGTAGTTGGCCGTGTGTAAAGGTTGAGTTACGGTATCCCCGCTCTCCTTATTAATACCAGTAAAAATCATCCAGTCAAGCGTCCAAGCACCTTTCTCGCCCTTATATTGAATGATATCTGGCTTAGCAGGATCCATATTTGTAATCAAAATATCAAAGTTCTTCTGCCACCAAAGCATGCCTTGAACCTCTTCGTCCATTGTTCCAGCTTCTTTATCCCCAGGGCCCCAAATCTTGGCATCGTCGGTATATAAAGCGCGCAATTCTTCCTCTGATCCAGATTCCCAAATGCGGTAAGATTGTGTTACCACGTCATAAGCAGGGTGCTCGTGATAAACTGCACCCGCTTTTTTTTGACCTATCGCCAATACAGGCAACAGCATCAATAATGCAATACGTTTCATAGTGTTTTGAATTTTATTAATGGAAAAATTAGGGATTCAAAATCAAAACGCTGTTTCATTTTGACCCCAAGGAGTTTGTTCTTAAATATTTAATATTTCGGCTACATTAAACGATACTTTTCTAACCTTGATGCCGTTATTTCAAAGACTTAAAACAGTGCTAATAAAGGTATTGCCTACCTTTGACTTTATGGAGAAAAAACATATAGCAATAATTGGATTGGGCTACGTAGGTCTGCCCTTGGCAGCTATATTCTCCAAAAAGTATCCTACAATTGGATACGACATCGACAAGGAAAAGGTTGATGCCATCAATAAAGGTTTTGATCCAACCGCTGAGCTTGGCAACAAACAACTCCAAGGGGCTCTAAACGACGGTTTTGTTACTACTACTGAACTGGAGGCTATAGTTGATTCAAACGTTTATATCATCACAGTTCCTACAGACATCCACGAGGACAAAACACCAAACTTAAATCCGTTAAAGAAGGCGAGTGAGGCTATTGGTATTATCCTCAAGCAAGGCGATCTTGTAATATACGAGAGTACTACCTATCCCGGTTGTACTGAAGAAATTTGTGTGCCGATACTAGAAAGTACAAGTGGGCTTAAATTCAATGTTGACTTTACTGTTGGGTACAGCCCTGAGCGAATCAATCCAGGAGATAAAGAGCGAAATGTGACCAATATTATTAAAGTCACATCAGGCTCTACAGAACAGGCTGGCCTCGAAGTAAATGCTCTTTACAAAAGCGTAATCACTGCTGGAACATATCTGGCACCGAGCATTAAGGTTGCTGAAGCAGCGAAAGCCATCGAAAACGCGCAGCGCGACGTCAACATCAGCTTTATGAATGAGCTTGCCGTCATTTTTGACAAACTAGATATTGATACCGGCGATGTCCTCGCAGCCGCTGGTACCAAATGGAACTTCCTCCCGTTCAAGCCTGGACTCGTAGGCGGGCACTGTATAAGTGTTGACCCCTATTACCTAGCGCATAAAGCACAAGAAGTAGGTCATAACTCTTTGGTAATCCTATCCGGGAGAAGAATCAACGAGGGTATGGGCTTGCACGTGGCCAGCAGCATTGTGAAGCTCATGCAGCAAAAAGAACTGCCGCTAACTTCAAAAGCACTTATTCTCGGTATCACCTTCAAAGAAAATACCGGTGATACCAGAAACAGCGGAGTGGTTCATGTTTATAAAGAGCTGAAAGAGTTTGGATTACACGTAGAAGTTTACGACCCTCTTGCCGATGCTTACCAAGTCAATAAAGAGTACGGCATTGAACTCATTCCACACCTCAATCTCAACGACTATAAAGTCATTCTTATCGCCGTTGCACATGACGACTTTAAAGATCTTCAAATAAAAACTGCACCTAATAAAGTAGTTTACGATCTCAAAGGAATTCTTCCAAGAACCGACGTAGATAAACGTCTTTAAGTCGGTGTAGAACGATCGTAATCATCATGAATACGCACGATATCGTCCTCATCTGAAGGATGCTCAGGATCCGTGTGCTGCCAGAATTCAGCAACCACGCCCCAGTTTTTCAATCCAATCAAACGGTGGCGTTCGCCAATATCCATAACCACTGTTTGATTGGATTGAAAAACTTGAACAGAGCCTTGCTCATCTGTCAAACTACGTGTAATACCGACAGGTCCATCAACTACACGCCAAGTTTCCTTACGTCGGTTGTGGTACTGCCAACTCAAACGCGCTTCCGGCTTTACTAAAATAATCTTTGGACTCAACTTTCCTGCTAATCTAAGCCCACTCACGTCCAACCCATCAAAGTAGATGTTGGCAAACTCTTGAGCCTGCTTTTCATCAACAACAAAGAACCCACCCCAAGGGCGGTCAAAGTCTTTGGACACAACTTTTAATCCTTGCTTAGCGAGTTTTTCAGCAATGTCAGAAAAGAGTGAATTCATAGAGGTTAGATTTTCAACCAAAGCTAAGCTGAAACAATTAAGGTACTGTGAAGATTCGTGCAGATTTTTTCATTACAAGTCTTGATTGGCACTATAACTTTCATCATGGCCGGTGTCAGAAGTTTTGTATTCGCGAGCAAAATATGTGCGCCGCACTTAAATAATCATTTAATAATCCTATTAAACCTATACCTAGTCTTAGTAATTAACCTATTTGTTCGCCATAGTTCGGTACAATTGCGTACTTTTTAGTGCTCTTTCTCACTAGCGATTCTTATCCTGTGAAAAAAGTGTGGTCGAGATACGTAATAAATTAGTTTGACAGAAACATTCTCACATACTCCAGAAATGAGCCATTACATTTATGTAGTGGCTTTTTTGTGCATTGTCATTGGCCTACTTTGGGGCCGATTTAAATCTATGCATATCTTCGGTTTAACAGTGCTCGCTCTCCTGCTGTCTGGCTTCATGGGTATTAAGCATATTTATAGTGCCGCGGTCAACCCTTCACTACTAACGGTAATGGCACTTATTGCCTTAACCGGTGTGCTTAAAAAGCAAATTCGAATAGACCTTCTCCTAAGCAGATTCGGCAATTCTGAAAAATCCTTCCTCTTCTCAACCTCCGCATTCACAGCACTACTTAGCGGCCTTGTGAACAACACTCCTATTGTAGCTTTACTCATACCAACCATCAAACAGCGCTCGGCGGCAAAAGGATGGAACGCCTCACTCTTTTTACTTCCGATATCGTTTGCCGCGGTTGCCGGTGGTACCACTACTTTGATTGGCACCTCCACCAACCTAGTTCTGAACGGTATGATGATCGAAAATGGTATTGAAGGTTTTCAGTTCTTCGACTTCCTGATACCTGGTGCCTTAGTTACCATTGGAGTCTTAAGCGTCTCTATTTTCCTCGCACCTATCATATTGAAATCTGAGGATAATAACGAAGGACAGGAGCTAGTATCTGCAAGAAACTACACCACGGAACTCAAAGTAATTCCTGGAGGTTCTATGGACGGAAAAACCGTCAAAAAGGCCCGCCTCAGGAACCTCAACGACTTGTTCTTAACAGAGGTCTATAGAAATGGTGAATTCATCTCCCCAGTAGCACCAGAAGAAGTGCTTCAAGCCAACGACACACTTTACTTTACAGGTGCTATCGAGAATGTTAACGAGCTGCTTGATCAATTTCCTAAAGGATTGAAAAACGTCGAGGAGAAATTCAAAGTACAAGGACGTTCTAACCTCATTGAGGTAATAATCCCCAATAATTCTGACCTCATCGGAAGGCCATTGAAAAAAACCAACTTCCGTCTTCGCTACGATGCCGTCGTTATAGGCGTTCAACGCGGCGGTCAACCGCTTAAAGGAAAGATTGGAAGGTTAGTCTTACAAGCTGGCGATTTGCTTTTACTCGCTACTGGTAAAGACTTCATTGAACGCAACCAAGAAGAAACTACCCTCATTGCAATCGAACAACACAATAGATTATCAGAGAAGAGATTAGGCCGTGAGCGCTTCTTCTTGCCTAGTGTACTTGTCATTATAGCTACAGCGTTCTTCATGAAATGGACGCTTCTCATTACCGTAGCATTACTTTTAATTAGTGCCGTCGCCTGTGGCCTTTCTCATGCTGAAAAACTCAAGAATGAATTCAATGCTCAGCTTTATGCGCTTCTAATTCTTTCTGTTGCTTTTGGATCCGCAATAGTGGAAGGCGGACATGCTCATTTCTTCTTGGAGAAAATAAATCTCCCCGAAAACAGCACACTTGCCGTTGCTGGACTTTTTGGACTGACTGTGCTCTTTACCAACTTCATGACCAACGTTAGTGCAGTGGCCATTGCATTCCCAATCGCAGCAGCAATAATGCAACACTACGATCTTTCCAACCTTGACGTACTTTTACCTGTAGCTTTCGCGGCAAGTGCAAGTTTCTTGACCCCGACTAGCTACCAAACCCACCTGATGGTTATGGGTGCTGGTAACTACTCAAACAGAGATTTTCTAAAAATGGGAATCCCCGTTTTAATCATTTATTCAATTATCACACTTCTAATATTGCTGTAAAGGCGCAGTTACATAAACAAAAAAAACAAATGATTTCAGCAGTAAAAAATAAAAGGAAAGAGTTGACCGTATCTCTAGGCTTGGTTATCGCCCTTTTAATGGTAGCCTCGATACTTATGTATTTTTTAGAGCATAGTGCGCAGCCTGAAAGCTTCCCTTCTATTCAATCATCACTACTCTGGGGAATAGATAAATATCTAACGTCTCTAGGAATATCCTCTGCTGACCCAATAACTCCATTAGGTAAAATTTTAGGCAGCTTTATTGCAGTTCTTGGGGTTGGTTTATTCGCCTTGCCAGCGGGTATCATTGCCTCTGGATTTATCGAAGAAATTGAAAAAGATAAACATCTCAAAAGAATGTCTATCGTAGAGCAAAAAATTCGTTATGCCTTCAATATAGAGTACTTCATGCCGGTTAAAGACGTCAAAGAAGATTTGGGAATATCGCACCTACCCAGAAAATGGCTGAGCACTAACGACATTCAATTTAAGATGGGTATCTCTATGGAGGAAGTCATCAAAGTCTGTGAATACTCTAATTTATTCAGATTACGTAATGTCAAATTTAATGGGGAAGATACGATAGGATTAGAGCTCATAACGCTTAATCGAAGTTATGGCCAGGTAATCAATAGAGATAGTGACTTAACCATTATGAATATGACCGCAGTTATGCAGCCCTTTTTCGGACATTTTACCCGATGTATCGCAGAGTTAACGAATGCTAATTACATCTCTAACGAATTGTACAGTCCTATGTCGTTCATTGAGGAACGCTCCTTAAATTTAAAAAGGAACTCTTTCGAAGAAAATGATAAAAGTCATCCCAGCCTTCAAGAGTTAATAAAAGATATAACTGAGATAGTTCGGCCAAACAGTACTTGTATTTACTTTGTTAATGCAAGTAGAAATGAATTTTTAATGCAATTCAATAACGGAGGTGAAAAAGAGAATCCTGATTTTTCAATAGGTAAATTCTTCAAAAAAATTGATCGCTTAGAGGACTATTCTAAACGTGCTGGCGAAGTATGTAAAAATCATGAAATGGAATTCGGCATTCATCATACAGTTGGTTTGCCACCGAGTGATCATATCACACACTTCATTCACGAAAGGACAAAAAGCAATGTATTGTTATTACATGTAAATAGTGGAATTCTGAAAAAAAAAGCTATTGTTTACTACAAGCTAATTGCAGATTTTGCCTCTATCTTTAACTACGAAAAGTAAAGCTGTTTTCTTACAATCGGTTACTGGGAAATTTTCGTTGTGAGAAGGCATACGTTCTAACAAACCACTTTAACTTGACCATTATCTAGCTCCTGGGCATCTAGATTGTTCTTATCAACCGAGCCCGCGGCATATTTTTCAATCCCAATTATCTTTTTGAATAAAGACATCATTGCTACTGCCCCAGCCAAGATTAACTATGACTTTAAGTCATCACTCAATAAGATATTTTGTTTCTTTTAAGTATAGATAACTGAATAAGAGTCCTAAAAGGTTAAATTATCTTCTACGCTTTATGTCTCTAATCTTTTCTCTATAACCTCGAATATCCTCTCTACAGCTCTTGATTCTTTTGCGCTTAGAAACTATGTCCTCTTTGCGACGATCAATCTTCGATCTCAGTCTGGATATTTGCCTGTCGCGCTGATCGCGAATTCTGGATTTTTCAGAAGATGAAGAGGCATACTTAAGTCTGCTTTTTGCCTTATCTCTCTCGTCTTTAACATCGTCTCTCCATTTGGTAATTTCCTTCTGATAAGATATTATATAGCGACGATGTGTTTCAATCTCACGTTTCTCACGATCAATATAATTAAGGTAACTAGAAACAGACATTACTTATACTCGCCTCGAGCCCCTTTACCGATTGTAATATCATTTGGAATGAGCTTCTTTTCCGCTACATCCTTAATTTGAACTTTTATGTTGTAAAGGCGCATAAATTCGTTTTCTACATCTCCTACCTTCATACTCCCTTTTATTTTAAGTTCGTCATTAGACTGTTTGTTTACCGTTTTACTAGTTAGTTTATTTAAAGCAGCGATTGTTAGATTCCCATCGGCGATTAGGTTTCCCTTGTAAAAGATAAGGGACAGCTCAAAATTATCTTTGAATGATTTCGAAATGGTTTTAAGCTTTTTGTTTGGTGAAACAGAAAACTCAGCTTTATTGAAGCGGTCTTTAATACTGTCAAAAAATCCCATGATTTGTAAAGTAAAAGTGAGACCCGAAGGTCTCACAGCGTTAGTTATGAAATTGAACCTAAACGACAGCCGTCGTCTGCAAGTTTAGAGTCGTCTGCAGTTGCAACCTCAACTCTAATTCCATAAGCCTCTTTGACTCTTTCCTCGAATGTCCTAACCAAGAGATTACCATTCGCGCTTACCTCGCTTCCTCTCGAAACCGTTTTCTTTGCCACGCTACCTACTGTAGCCGAATCATCAGCATGACTTCTTCCGTCATATACCCTTAGTGTGCCTCCGAATTCCGCTTTAAAGTCGTCTTTAAGAGATTTGATTTTCATTCTTCCTGAAATGTTAAAATCTGCCATTTTTAGTATGTTTTATGGTTTATGTTTTACCTCCAGAAGATAGGCAAAATTTCTCTGCCTCACACCCTTACTTATCTAAACTCTTTTCAACTTATCCTAGCTCATCTTTTAAAACTTACCTAGAATTATAACTGGCTAAGTCTTTGGGTCAATCTGGAAGATAATAAATATAGTTCCTTGATTAAGTCATTCTTAGACCACTTCAATTAGGAATTAGTCTACAGAAATTGGAAATTGTCCCACTAATCAAGCAATAACAAGGCATCGTGGCTGAAAAGCTCCATATTATTCCTCACCAACACGCGATTTCAAAAGAAGACCGCGAACGCCAAAACAGACATAAAGGTCATGTGTTGTGGTTCACCGGTTTGAGTGGCAGTGGAAAGAGCACGTTAGCTTCGGCAGTGGAACGTGAACTCCACCAACGAGGTATCAGAACTTTTATCTTAGACGGCGACAATGTCCGTACAGGTCTAAATAGCGATCTCGACTTTAGTGCTGCTTCTAGAGTAGAAAACATCCGACGCATCGCACACGTAAGTGCCCTAATGAAAAATGCTGGTCTTGTAGTATTAAGCGCCTTTGTAAGCCCGTATCAAAAGAACCGCGATTTCGTTCGAAAATGTGCCGAAGGTGGATTCTCAGAAATCTTCATCAGCACCCCGCTTGAAGTATGCGAGCAGCGCGATGTAAAAGGATTGTATGCCAAAGCAAGAGCCGGAGAAATCAGTAACTTCACGGGCATTAGTGCGACATTTGAAGAGCCCACTAACCCAGAGCTTAATGTGCCTACACACGAAATGAATATACCTGAAGCAACCGCTATGGTTGTGGACTACATATCAGAAAAGATCAAACTATAAAAAACCAAGATGTCTGACTATTCATTGACACATTTGGAAGAATTAGAAGCGGAAGCAATCTATATCATTAGAGAAGTTTTCGCTCAATTCGACAACCCCGCTATCCTCTTTTCTGGAGGTAAAGACAGTATTGTTGTAGCGCACCTAGCGCGCAAAGCATTCTGGCCGGCGAAGATCCCTTTCCCGCTAGTACACATTGACACCGGTCACAACTTCCCGGAGACAATGGAATTCCGCGACAACCTCATCAAAGAGATGGGTGCCAACCTTATCGTAGGTTCTGTACAGCAGTCAATAGATGAAGGTGCAGTAATCGAGGAAACTGGTATGAACGCATCGCGTAATGCCCTTCAAACCACTACCCTTTTAGATACCATCGAATTCAACAACTTTGATGCCTGTATGGGAGGTGCTCGTCGTGATGAGGAGAAAGCAAGAGCAAAAGAGCGATTCTTCTCTCACCGTGACGATTTCGGCCAGTGGGATCCTAAAAACCAACGTCCAGAGCTTTGGAACCTCTTCAACGGTAAGAAGCGTATGGGAGAACACTTCCGTGTCTTCCCAATCTCAAATTGGACAGAGATGGACGTATGGCAGTACATCTTACAAGAGAACATCGCTATTCCCGAGCTCTATTTTGCCAAAGAGCGCAATGTGATCTGGAGAAACGGTTCTTGGCTTCCAGTTAGTGAATTCATCACTTTGAAAGACACCGACGAGCCTCAAATAAAAATGGTTCGCTTCCGAACCTTAGGGGACATTACCATCACTGGTGGTCAGGAAAGCGATGCAAATACGCTCGAGAAAATTATTCAAGAAGTAGCTTCTTCTCGTCAAACAGAGCGTGGTAATCGTGAAGACGACAAGCGCAGTGAAAGCTCCATGGAAGATAGGAAGCGTCAAGGTTACTTCTAACCATCAAAGCATAAGAAACGATGGAAAACAATTTCGATACCCAAGGATATTTAGATATGGAACTACTTCGCTTCACCACTGCGGGTAGTGTTGACGATGGTAAATCCACTTTGATTGGACGTCTCCTTTACGATAGCAAGAGCATTTTCGAGGACCAGGTCCAGCAGGTTGAACAATCCTCAAAAAAGAAAGGCCTCGAGCACGTAGACCTGAGTCTCTTTACCGACGGTTTAAAAGACGAGCGTGAGCAAGGCATTACCATTGATGTAGCCTACCGCTACTTCGCAACGCCAAAGCGTAAGTTTATTATAGCAGATACACCAGGACACGTTCAATACACACGCAACATGGTAACTGGTGCCTCAACAGCTAACCTTGCACTCATCCTTGTAGATGCGCGCAATGGAGTTATTGAACAAACGAAGCGCCATACTTTCATAGCTTCCCTCCTACAGATACCACACATCTTCGTTTGTATCAACAAGATGGACCTCGTAGACTACAGCCAGCTTGCCTACGATAAAGTAGTTAAAGAATATACCGATTTTGCCGCTAAGCTCAGTGTTAAAGACGTACGCTTTGTACCTATGTCTGCCCTCCACGGAGACAACGTAGTATCTCGCGGAGATAAAATGAGCTGGTATGAAGGCGGTACCCTCCTCCACAACCTAGAAACCGTTCACATCTCTTCGGACCATAACCTTAGAGATTGCCGGTTCCCGGTTCAAACAGTTATTCGCCCTCACAGTGACCAATACCACGACTTTAGGGGATACGCTGGACGAGTAGCCGGTGGTATCTTCAAAAAAGGAGACAGCGTGGTAGCCTTGCCTTCAGGATTGGAGAGTAGGATTGACGCCATCCACACAATGACAGGTGAGCTTGAAGAAGCTTTCCCTCCTCAAAGTGTTACTATCACCTTAGAACATGACATAGACATCAGCAGAGGGGATGTATTAGTACGCAGTGAGAACAGACCTGAAGGGCAGCAAGACCTTGACGTAATGCTTTGCTGGCTAAACGCGAAGCCACCACGCCCAAGAGCAAAGTATGTGATCAAACACACCACAGCCGAAGCAAGAGCAATGATCACAGATATTCAATACAAAATGGACATCAACACTCTCCACAGAATCCAAGGGGACAAGGCCATCAAAATGAATGACATCGCCCGAGTAAAACTCAGGTCAACAAAACCTCTTTTCGCAGACTACTACACGGTCAACAGAGTGACCGGGTCTATCATTCTAGTTGACGAAGCAACCAACGAAACAGTTGCAGCGGGGATGGTCAGATAACAGACCAAAACTATTTACCAATGAAAAGAATACTGATAACCAGTGGCTTAGGACACATTGGATAATAAGCCTTTGTGACTCTTAAAGAAGCTGGATAAACCCCTGTGGTAATTGACAACTATGAGATAGAAAAAGAAGGGCCCGCCTTACGGCGAGCCCTCTAAACATACTGAAATTTCTATTATCGTCGAATCAGCTCGTATAAAGTTGGAAAATCACCCTCTTGAAGAGTTTGAGATAGATCTTGTGTGGCTGAAATTCCTAAGAGGCCGCCACCTACAATTATTACTACAAGTACGAATAGCCCTAAGTACGGGAAGCCGTCGTAATTGCTCTGGTAGTCTCCTAACGAACTACGGAAGTACGTTGGGCCGTCTTGGTCGTAGTTGTAGAGTCCGCCGAAGTATCTTGAAGCCCAAAGAACTAGGAAGTTCAATACGATGGCAAGCAGTAGACAAGCCACAAACAAGAAGAGTGCCTTACCCAACCAGCTCATAATCATCTGAGTGGTATTCGATGAGTAACGTTTTTCAACGTCTACCATCTTAGCATTTAGTCTTGTCGATTCGTTCGCTGCATAAACTTCGTATACTGCTTTATCTTCTTCTAAGGAAGTGAGTGCCTCTTGTGCTGCATCCACCTTCGCGTCAGCTTCCTCAGCCAAAACTGAGTAGTTGTCTTGAACGTTTTCAAATTCTTCAGGGCTATCGTTACTCGCACTTCCTGCATCACTCAATGACGCACCAGGTATACCGCTAACAGTAACATAAAGATTAGAAGTGTTTGACTGCTCGCCATCCAGTATACCGTACACACTCACATCCCCCGAGGTGCTTCCCCAGTTCACTGTGGCTCTATTGTCTTTCTCCTCGACAATCTCAGCGCCGCTAGGAACGGTCCACACATAGATGTCCATTCCTCCTTGAACAGTATAGGTATACTCGTCGCCAACACATACTTCTTTGCGTCCTCTTGGAACACCTATGCGAAGCGGTGATTCTGGTGATTCATTAACACCTAAACTGAACGAAGACCACTGTCCAGTACCGCAACCATTGATAGGTGCGGCATAAACTTCGTAGGAGCCGGAGCTAAATTTGTAAGCAAGCGTAGATCCTATTCTGCGCGATATTGTATCGCCTTCGTCGTCTGTGATACGCCATTTGAGATTATCCGCATCCACTGGAATGGGCATACCGAAACGCATACGCTCACCATTTTCTATACGGCCGTCTTCACTGGCAGTAATGCCACTGCTTAATATTCTATTTCTCTCTGCCTCCGCGATGGAAACATCAACGAGGGCTTGCTCGATTGCCGCATCAAATTCTGAAACTTTAAAGGCGGCTAATGAATCAAAGTCTGCAACTGCGCTTTGGGCAACTTCAACATCCGATTCCTCTGTAGTAAATGGCTTGTTTACATCTATGTAAATGACATCGCTTAGCTCTATAGGAACTGCGCTCCAAAAAGAATTTCCAGCTTCGATAGCTCTGATCTTCCTGTATGCGCTTGCCAAATCATCTGCCGAAGGCTCCTCTGCAGATATGGCAGCCATTAAATCCGCTTGTGCTTCAACCATATCAGAATCGTTTTCTGTCATCCTATCATCGACAACAGCTACGTATTCACTGTAAGGTTCCGCAGCAACCTGCTTCACGTTTTCGTATATCCAAAGGCCTAGTGTGTTGTATGCAATCACAGCTACAGCAATAGAGCCAATACTCTTTAGCCATCTTGAGGCAAATGCTACTCGTAGTGCATCTAACCATTTGAATGGACCTTCGGTAGATAAGTATGCTGGGACTAGAAGAGAAAGGAATTGGACCAGGGCAGCAGAAATAAGGATGCTATATACCCAGGTTACAAACGATACGCCCAGTACGACACCCCCAAGAATTCCAGCTGCTTCATTAAGCATCAAATAATCTTGCGCAATAGTCTGTGCTGCGAATGCCAGAACCGCCGTGATTAATAGTGCTGCATATGTTGGACGCATTCCTTTTTCCTTCACTCCCATTGCTGCCGACATATGTGAACCCACAGCGCTAAGAAGAACGATTGCCCCTAACAAGGGGGATACATCAGAAAATTGGAACATCTCTAAATCTAAAATATCGTCAATCAAGAATCCCGATACTCCGATTAGAGAGGCTATAGCTGCTGTTCTGTAGGTGTTTTTATAAGCCCCCCAGTCGAACGAGCTAAAGAATGTGCTGAGCATTCTGCTAAACAACCGATACGGCCATTTAACTAGGTAATGCCATAATATGTAAAACAAAAATCCGCCTAAGCCGATTACGATTTGGTGCCACAACCAATAGAGTTTAATGGCAGCCCAGCGAACAATGATGCCTATGCTGTTGACTAGCCACATCAATGCGTAGACTGCATGTGCAAATACGTTTACCACCCAAGATAGTGGAAGTAGTAAGACGTAGAGTAGTGTCCACAGCTTGTTAAAGTCTGTTGACTTCAAAAGGTCTTTAGGAATACTTAACGATCCAGGAACTTTTTTGCCTTCGTGCTGATGTCGGAAATAACCGACTAAAGCACCAATAATGAGTAGGTAGGTAGGGGTCAAATTCAATGACGCGGTCACGTCAATAATTGAAGTTGACATAAATAGAGTGTTTTAGTTTGGTAAAATTTACGAAAAACAACTGAGGGTTTACGGTGTGAATTGGCACAAAAAACGCCCATTCCAGAAATGGAGTGGACGTTTGAACGAAAAGACCCTGAAGCCCAGGCTCCAGGGTCCAAATAGGTAATACTCTTTTGCTAGTATACGAAGATATCTACACGGCGGTTTAAATATTGCTGTGCAACATTGCTCACCTTAATCTCACCGATTTGAGAGTTAATCACATCTTTATTAATGTCGTAATCATTGATCAACATTTCAATAACCGCTTGAACTCGATCGCTCTTCAAATTCTCGTTGTACGTTTGTGTGCCGTAAATATCAGCATAGCCTACGAGAAGAATTTTGTTCGACGCGTCGTTGTACTCTTTAAAGAACTCGTTTATCTCTTTTCTGTACTCCTCCTTGATGATGTATGAATCAAAGTCAAAGTACACAGAAATTACGCCTTTCAACTCGCCGCGTTCAACAGTGAGATTGGTAGTGCTCTTCATGATCTCCAGTATAATACCCTCTAACTGATCTTCTGGAACATATTTGCTTAAGCTATTACGAAGTTCTTTGAGGGCCCTAGCGTCGCGCTTAAGAGCTTTCTCGAGCTTCGCAACATCCTCGTCCGTCGCGTATCCATCCAACTGCATTTCGCTGTTAATAAGGTCCATTGCCGTCATCTCGCTCATAGAGCGCGTTGATTTATCACCAAACACATAAGTAATGCCAACAGAAGGGCTAAAAATCCCATCTGATGGCTCGCCGTCAAAAGCCCAACCGTCGAAGTCATCAGACTGGACTGAAGTAAAACCTAATCCAATATCTAATTTCAAGTTTTGTGTTAATCCTGTTTCATATCCAAGTTTTCCCAGGTAGGTCAATGCTGCCCCAGTAAAAGGAGGAACCATCATCGCGGCGTCACTAATAAAGTGACGCGAGGCTGTATAAGAAGTGTAACCAATACCGCCATCAACGTAAATACCATTTAGAAAGCTTGAAGTGAATGATAATGGGTGTAGGCGTAAACCGGCTCCGAAACCGAAGGCTTCGGTGTCAAATTGCTCTACCTCATTCAATCCAGCTACTTGGCCATAAAAACCTCCTGCCCACAATCCGGCTATGGGGCTGAAATTGTATGTGTAGGTCAATGAACTTCCGAATGGGCTTGCTCCCCAATTTGTGGCAAAAGTGCCAAGGTCACTATTACCAAGGCCGTTTACTCCTTCTACCATATTGGCGTTGAATGAAACGGTCAATTCGCTGCGGCGAATGGCTTCATCAGATTGGCCGTAAACAGCAGCACTGCATACGATTGCCAAGAAACATAATGCGGATTTAAATCCTTTCATGGTTAGTCTACTTTAATAATTTGTTCTACTGAAGCTGCGCCAGTTACGTTGTCTCTCAAAATCATCTGGTATGACCCAGCCATGAATTGAGAAAGGTCGATTCTGTATACCTGCGTACCTGCAGTAATTGTATTTGAATAAATCGTTCGACCTGCAATGTCCATTACTTGAATCGTCATGTCGCTTTCAAGCGATACACCAAACTCAAGTACAACTGCAGATTGGGTTGGATTGGGGAAAATGTTCAATGTACTGAACACTTCATCGATAGATAAACCAGTCGATGAGATCACTAAACCTGTCGACATTCTATCACAATCGTAAGCGTTAAACACTTTCACTTGGTAGTTACCACCCATTACAATGTTCAGTTGCTTAGAATTCTCACCTGGCATCCATACACCGTTCTTGAACCACTGGTATCTCGCTCCTGTCACCGATGATTCGAGGACAGTTGGCAATACTTGAAGAACTGTCGGTTGGGCTGGTACTGGGTATACTCTTACAGATAAGCTGCCTACCTGAACACAGCCATTAGGATCTGTGAATGTGAAGCTCAAAGTGTGTAAACCCACACCTGCTGTAGCTGGCTGGAACGTTTGACCGTCAACAGACATACCGTCACCTACGTAGGTTAGGCCTGTCTGACCCACTGATAAATCAACTGGTCCATTGTCAACACAGAATTCTGTATTCGCCGGCAAGTTGTATGTTCCTAAGGTATCTACCGTTACATCGAACGAGTGTGTAACACTATTTCCACTCGCATCGCTAAATTCGTAGGTCACCGTAGTGGTTCCTACAGGGAATATCGAACCAGAAGCATTACCCGTAAGCAGATTCGCAGTGTAACCACAGTTATCCGTTACGTTGTAGTTGTAAACTAATTGTGCATTACATGCTGCCAGCGTCGTATCTGCTGGTGCAGAAACAATAACCGGAGCATCTTGGTCTACTACTGTAACATTTACTGTTGCCATTCCAACGTTACCTGAACCATCTGTCGCTAGGATAGTGATGGTAGTGGAACCAAGTTCCGAACAGTCCACTATCGAAGGTGTAATTGTAACAGTTGGCGAAGTTGTACAGTTATCTGTCGCACTAGCTACCACCATCGCTTGAGTGATAGTCGCCGTACCGTTCGCACCTAGAACAACATCTGCTGGAGCAGCCACCGTTGTAACTACCGGGTCAATGTTATCAACTACCGTTACGGAAGTTGTTGCTGTCGTACTGTTTCCGTTCGCATCTGTTGCTGTTACGGTTACAGTATTCGAGCCGAGGTCAGAACATCCGAAGCTGCTCGGGCTAATCGAAATAGTTACACCACTACAATTATCAGATACTGAACTTATAAGCTGACCTGCAGAAAGTGAAGCTGAACCAGAAGCATCAAGTGCTAACGATGGTACCGAAGTGTACAGTGCTAATACTGGCGCGATATTATCTTGAACTGTAACCGTCATGGTCGCAGTCGCAGCATTACCATTAGCATCTGTAGAAGTAACTGTAACCGTATTGGAACCAACGTCTGAGCAATCAAATGAGGATGCACTATAGGTTAGAGTTACAGAACCTGAACAGTTATCTGTTGCTGATGCAGTTGTTGCTGGCAAACTTACTGTCCCGCCCGAACCCAAATTCAAGGTCAATGAAGCTGGAGTAGTAATTGTTGGAGCGATTGTGTCAACTACTGTAACATTTTTTGAAGCCGTAGAAGAATTACCGCTACCATCAGTTGCAGTGATTATTACCGTATTACTCCCTAGATCCGCACAGCTGTAGCTCGTATTGCTCAGGGTAACTGTTGGGGCTGTCGTACAATTATCTGTTGTACTAGATACCACATCAGAAGTTGAGATTGAACCTGATCCATTCGCATCAAGGTATACTGTAACTGCTGACCCTATAATTGAAATTGTTGGTGCCATTTGATCCGTAACGGTTACCAACGCAGTAGCTGTTGTACTATTTCCAGAAGCATCAGTGGCTGTTACAGTTACTGTATTGGCGCCAAGGTCTGAACAACCGAAGCTGCTCGCAGAAACGCTTAAAGTAACGTTTGAACAGTTGTCTGAGGCAGAGCTCACAAGTTGTGCTATCGATAAGCTTGCTAATCCATTTGCATCAAGAGCCAAGGTGACTGGTATCGGAGACAGAGAAAGCAATGGTGCTATATTGTCCTGTATAATAACGATCATTGTTGCTGATGAAATATTGCCACTAGCATCTTGACTCGTAATATTTACCGTGTTAGACCCTAAATCGGTACAGCTAAAGTTTGTCGCACTGTAAATTATGCTTGGCGCACCGGAACAGTTGTCCGTAGCAGAAGCTGTGCTCAATGGCAAACTAACCGCACCGCTTGAACCCAAGTTTAGTGTAATTGAAACTGGCGCAGTAATTATCGGTGCTGTATTATCTACTACCGTTACGGTTTTAGTAGCAGTTTTAACATTCCCTGAAGCGTCTGTAGCAGTGATTGTAATGGTATTACTACCTATATCACTACAGTCGAAGCTTGTTGTGCTCAATGTTACAGTTGCTGAAGCGGTACAGTTATCTGTTACGCTTGCCACAATATCGCTTAGAGAAACAGAGCCCGCACCATTCGCATCTAGTGCGACGGTAACCGCGCCAGATACTGTTGTAATTGTAGGAGCACTGTTATCAACTACAGTCAATGTGACTTGTGATGTAGCCGAGTTACCAGAAGCATCAATTGCAGATATCGTTACAGTATTCGTACCTAAATCCGCACAACCGAAGTTGCTTGGAGTAATAGTTACCGTTGGAGTACCGCAGTTATCAGTTACGCTAGAAACCACATCATTCGTGCCGACAGTTGCCGCACCATTGGCATCCAAGGCTATTGTAACCGTACCACTGAGTGTGGTAATCGTAGGCGCTGTGTTGTCCTGAACTGTAACCGTCATAGTCGCAGTAGCAGCATTACCACTAGCATCCGTAGCCGTTACCGTTACAGAGTTCGATCCTAAGTCCGCACAAGTAAACGTGCTCTGGCTGTAAGAGATGCTCGGCGATGACGAACAGTTGTCCGCTGCCGTTGCCGCTGAACTAGATAGAACTGCAACACCATTAGCATCTAAAGTCAATGTCGCAGCGTTCGCCGTAATCGTCGGTGCCGTATTGTCTACTACTGTTATCGCTTTCGTAGCCGTAGTAGCATTGCCCGATCCATCAGTAGAGGTAATAGTTACTGTGTTACTTCCTAAGTCTGAACAGCTAAACGTGCTCGGAGTAATAGTCACCGTTGGTGAACTCGTACAGTTGTCTGATGTGCTAGACATTACACTCGATGAAGTAATCGTCGCAGCACCATTTGCATCCAAGGCTACAGTCACCGCAGAAGATACCACCGCAATACTTGGCGCTGTATTATCTACTACTGTAACCGACTTGGTCGCTGTAGTAGCATTTCCAGCTCCATCCGTAGCCGTAATGGTTACTGTGTTGCTTCCTATATCGTCACAATCAAACGTACTTGGTGAAACAGATACCGTAAGTGTCGAAGAACAGTTGTCCGTTGTAGCACTTACCACATCCGATGAAGTAATCGTCGCAGCACCATTAGCATCCAAGGCTATTGTAACCGTACCACTGAGTGTGGTAATCGTAGGCGCTGTGT